>JAZUHM010000236.1:0-1769 GCA_045641725.1 Bacteroidaceae bacterium
CACCGCTACGCGGAGCTCCCCTAAACAGGGGAGCAGACGGCTCAAATGAGTTCAGTGAAAATTTCGTGGGTATAAATATAATATCAATATGATCAAAAAGTCCGCTTATGGGAGTAAAGAGGGAGTTAACGGACGATACCAATGTCTCGCATGGTGCCTTTTGTAGCTAGAATTATAGAATTAGGGAATTTTTTATCTATAGAGTTGGACAGGAATTTTTTTTGAATTACATGAGAACCCGCAGTCGCGGTTTCGCTGCGGGTTGGAATGAAATCCTCAAATCAATCGTAAATAGTAAATCTTGAAATAGTAAATAGACTTTACTTCTTAAACGGCGGGTTGATTACGTTTTCGAGGAGTTCGGCGGCGTCGGGGTTTTCGCGGATGAAGGAGTCGATGTGGCGGATGCGCTTCTCGGCGAGGATTTCGTCGGTAGCTATGAGGATGGCGGTTTCTTCTACGTTGCCAAACTCATCGTTGATAGATGTGCCAAAAACCTTCATTGTGGGAGAGAGGCCCATGTAGGCGTTTACCAGCGGCGGGATGTTGAATCCGAGCTTGCGCACCTCGGCGTTGAGCAGGCGGTAATCGGCTTTGAAGTCGTCTTCGGTAAACAGGCTGGCGAGGTAGTCGCGGTCGGTGGTGGTCTTGACGGGGTCAATCACTCTCACGAGCTGTTCGCGGTCGCCGAAATGTTTGTTGAGGAAATAGAGTATCATGTCGCGGCCCACGCGGTTGAAACTGGGGTACATGGTCATCTTGCCAAAGAAGTACTTCATGCCAGGCACGAGCACGATAAGGGCGCCGAGGCCGTCCCACAGGTTGTCGAGTGCAAAGAGGCTCTTGCTGAGTGAGCGCGCGGTGTTTTGGTATTCGAGGGTGACGAATGAGCGGCCCAGTTCTACGGTGTAGGGCATGTAGTCGCGTATAAATTTCTCGGAGAATTTAAACATGTGTGAGGTGGCGAGCTTGGGTTGTCCGTCGTCGCCTATTTCTATCTCGCTGCCAGGCAGATAGCGGTAGCCTCCGATGATTTCTTCTTCTTCTGGATTCCACACTATGAGCTGCTTGTATGGGTGGTCGCAGGTGTCAAACTCGTCGAGGTCGAGGCTTTTGCCTGTGCCGCCGCCGGCAGCGCGGAAGGCTATCTCTCTGAGGCGTCCGATTTCGCGCACCACGTTGGGCGAGTCTTGCCATGTCACAACGTAGATCTCGTTGTTACTCTTGTTGGTGCGGCGCAGTTTGCGTTCTGCGGTCAGCTCTGATTTGAGGAGCTGTTTGTCGATAGGTTGGATGATTTCTTCCATACAAATCTGTTGTGCTTATAATGTGTGTGTCTTACAACTCATATACTTGTTGTCGTAGCCATTGCGCCCACTCGGTGTGGGTGCGGCTGCGGTCGAAGGTCTGCCAGGCGATGGGCTTGCCTATGCGTAGTTCAAATTCCTTGTGGCGGATTTTGTAGAGCTCGACAACGAGAAAGAGCATGGCGATGTTGAATTTCAGCCCGAGGGCTTTCGACAGGTTGGCTATGCGGTAGAACCGGCGGGAGTTTTCGCCGCTGAAGTAGATGGGCACTATGTCGCGCTTGGAGCTGACGCTCTTCTGTACCACGGCCTTTTTCCAGGGCAGGTCTTGCACCTTGCCTTTGATCAGGCGCGAGCAGAGGCCGGCGGGGAACATAATTATCTGGTGGTCAGACTGAAAGGCCTCCTCCACCAGGCGTGGTGTCTCGCGGCCTTGGGCGCCAGTCTTGTTGATAGGCACAC
>JAZUHM010000237.1:0-23281 GCA_045641725.1 Bacteroidaceae bacterium
CCTCCCTCCCCTGCCGGGGTCAGCGATCTACAAGCCAGGAGCGCATTATCTTGTAGATATCATCGATATAACTATTGCCGCCGAGCGCTTTATAAGCCGCGTATAAATAATCGAGGCTCTTGCGCTCGTACTCCCGCAGCGTCGGCTGCTGTTCGTCGTTATGCCGATAGTAGATTTCAGTTATCTGATTGCGGAGAAGGCACTGCAGGCCTTTGGTTAGGCTGCGCATGTGGCCCCACAATTTGGCCAGAAAGGCCGCGAAGCCTACGAGGGCCATAACATTGCCGGCATAAAGCGCGGCCTGTGCTACGCTCATTCTGTGGTTCCCTTGCCGTGCGGCAGTTTAAGGACCGATGCTTCAATTAACGCGTTTACAATATCGTCAATAATAACTCCAGCCTTGCGCAGTTGCTCTTTCACCCAGTCGTTGCGAATAAATCCGTCCGGATCGTCCTTTTTAAAAAGCTGATCCGCGGCGGCGACAAAGGTATCGACTACAACGCGCAGAGCGTTGAGCTCGGCTTCGGTCAGGTTGGCTGCGCTCCATGCGCGCCAGCGAGGGAGCACGAGGACAGTTGCCGCCACTATAACGACAGCGGCAACAATCCAAAATGCGAGGATTGCGATCTCGTAATATAAGTTCATATACTATCCTCCGTGTTAGGTGTTTGTGTTTTTATATCCGCGCCGAGAACTTGACGCAGGGCAACGATGAGCAGCTCGCCTCCCCACAAGCCAAGCAGCGCGGTGACGACGCTCGCTGGTATGGCCTCGCGCAAACGCCAGTATATAATCAACGTCGCCTGTGTTATTTCAAAGGAAACAACAAGGCACACTGCTATTACGACGTTTGCAAACTTCGGGCTCTTTTTACGTCTGCGGCGGCGTCTCACTTTTTGATTGCGGCCTTGACGGCGCGCTTTGCCATGATTGCTGCCTGGTAGCGCGGTATGAGCTGCTGCGGGCGGGTTCCGTCCGTTATGCCAAGCTCCTGGGCTTCAAGAAGTTCGGCCTGTGCCCACTCAGGCACCGGCAGGCTCGCAAGATGTTCGTTGAGCTTGTTGTAGATCTGTTCTCCGGTCATATTGTCCTCATCACCTCCAAAAATGCCAGCGGCCTCAAGGTCCGCACAGCTGTTTATGTCCACAGCTACACCGGCAACAGAAACGCCGGCAGTATGCTGATAGACGTTGCGATGTTCGCTGTTTTTGCGATAGCTCCAAGCTATGCACTGCCAGTAGCAGTCGGCAGCGCCAAGCAGATGCATCGTCTCTATAACTCGGAAAGAGCCATAAACGCCGATGCGGTACGGGCCAAGCTGGCTTTTAGCCGCTCTGAGATATGCCTCAATGGCTGCCATGTCGCCCGCCTGGGCCTCGTAATCAACAGCGAAGTAAATAGCCGCGTTATGCGGTATCTTAAATTCGTCGGCCAGCGCCTTTGCCATGCGGCCATCTTTTATGCCGGCAGCGGCGCCATCTTTTGGTCGGTCCGCTGTGGTCTCGTAGACGGCAAGGATGCCAAGGCCGGCGGAGCGTATGATGTCCAATTCCGACACCGTGAGCGCTTTCCAGCGCAGAGTCGGAGTTTGCGGAACGAGATACCTCCCGACAAAGTCATAGCCGGCTGCTGCGATCCCAGCCGCCGAGCGAGCTGTCAGCGGAGTTGCGCAGTCTACGCCTTTATACATTGCATAACCTCCTTATCTCTATGCCAGGGTAGCGAGTTGGTAAATGTGAGATGCTTGTCAATAATCTGCAAATTCGATCACCTCATCAACCGGGATGTCGGTCTCCTCATAGGTGTAACGGCAAGGAATAACATCGTCAGCGGCATCGTAGATTATTCCTGTCTCGACCTGACGAATTTTAAGTCCAAGGTCGGAATAGGTGTGGACAAGTCTGTCCTCATGACCTTGGGTTGGAATTTGGATAATCATTATTAACCCTCCTCAGATTGGATATAACATATCGGCGTAAGTTGACCAGTTCGTTGCGGTTTTCCAATCCTCATAAAGTGCTGCAGGCACATATATCTTGCAGTTCTTTTTGACAGACGAAAGTGCGGAAACATTGGTAAGTGATGGGATTTTAGTCGCTCGGCTAAAATCCAGAGTATTATGACCCATTGAGAAAGCAGTTGCATTAATGGTGGTCAAATTAGGTGGCATAACAAGACTTGTCAAGCTCCAACAGCCGCTAAAAGCACTGGCACTAATTGTGGTCACACTGTCCGGGATAGTTACGCTGCGCAGATTGTAGTCGGATGAGAAAGAGTAAGTAACTGTCGCACCGCTTGGTATGGCATAGGTCTCGAGACAGTAGAGATTACCCGGCATAGTTCCGTAACTTGTTACCGATTTTGGCATCCGGAGACGGCGCATCGCGTAATCATATTGACAGAAAGTGTTGGCTATGCTTGTCACGCTGTCTGGGATGTAGACATCCTCAATGTTGTAACAGTAAGCGCAGAAATTGGCGCCTAACGCAGTGATGCTGCTGGGGACAGTCAATGATTTTAGGTTGTAGCAGTAGTAAGCAAATCCGGTGCTTATAGTTGGTAAGTTAGCAGGGAGAGAGATATACTCCAGCAAGTAGCAACGTTGAACCATAGTTGTAAGAGTTCTGACACTGTTCGGGATGGTAAGATGCCGAAGCGAATAGCAATAACAAAACTGGCTGGATAAGAAGGTCTTAACACTATTGGGAATGGTGATAGTCCGCAAATTGACGCAGTAATCGAGAGTGTGCGAGCCAAAACTTGTGACGTTTGTGCCGACACGAATTGCGCTACACCAATAACCATTGACGGTGTTAGTTGTCGAGGAAAACAGTCCACCTATAGACGCGGAGCTAACGTAAGCAGGGAGGGTATCACCATCGCAAGTGATAGTGTATTCGCCATAATCAGCGTAAGTGTGGGTGGTGGCGCTATCCGATGAACCATCTCCCCATGTCTTGTTGCCCACCATGTTGCAGGTGACATCCAGTCCTGTTGCAGGAGTAAGTGTTATGTCCATCTCTGTAAGTCCAGAAGCAGTTGCATACATCTGACCTATGCAGAGATTGGCATCCGGGTATTTACTGATATAATCCTTAATCTGAGCAAGTGTCCAGTTCCAACCCTGCGGTACAAGACCTGTGTGCGTGGGGTTCGCTGGAAGGGCGGTCTTGCTTGCAACCGTGGAGTTGCCCCAAGTAGCGACCTCGCTGCCGTCAAAATCGACAAAATGGACATTATACTCTTCGCTGCTGCCGCTGACATTGACTGTTACAGGGCTGTAAGCCGCACCGCTCGGCGCGGTGTAAGTGCCGTTGCTTGTGACGGATAAAGGAGTGACGGAGACACCGCCGCCGCTTTGCGGTATGCTTCCTACCGCAGCGGAGAGGTTAGAGCTATCCTGAGTAGTGGGAAGCGTGCCGCCCTTGGTAGCTACCGCCGAATAGGCGGCAGCTATATTGTTTAATATCCTGCTAATCTCTGAGGGAACACTCATGTTATCCCTCCTTAAATTAGTGCAAGGGCTTCCTCGATGTCGCTGCTGAGCGTAATCGTGCCGCCAGTTGTATAACCAGCGGGAACAGTTACAGACTCGGTCGCAAGACCAACGGAGCCGGAGACTGCGCCGTTATTAACCATAGTGCCCTCGGTCAGCACAGCGTTTCCCGAAGCGTTTTTGATTACTGCTTTATAAGGTGCGAGGATATGCGCTGCGGTTGCGGTTGCGCTTGCGACTGAGCCATATGACGCGGGTATCGGGTTAACTGTGACCTTGCTCAGCACCTTGCCAGCGGTCGGAGTGATGTTCTGAGTGGAAGTCGTGGGAGTTGCAGACTTCTCCTCAAGGGTGATCTGTACTTTGCCTGATCCGCTATGCTTACCCGCGGGAACGGTATAGCTCTGATTATTGGCAGTTGCATCAAGGGTCTTATTAACTGTGCCGACAACAGGCATAGTACCGGCAGTTAGAACGCCGGAGGGCGGAACGAAGGTCGCAACAGCGGCAACATCAGCCGCGGTAGCAGTAACGGAACTTACGTCCTGATATGCTTCTGGGATTGCCTTGACGGTTACTGTTCCCAAGCCGTAGTAACCTTCCTCGGAAGAAACGGACTGCTGGCTCTTGGTAGGTGTTACCTCTTTGTCCTGGAGGTTATAGTTGCCGCCGCCGCCAACGCCTGCGACGGTGCCGCCAGTGTAATATCCGGGCTGGATAGAGTAGGATGCGCCCTCGGTAACGGTTGCAGACGGTGCGCCGCGATTAACAATGCTGTCAACGGCATCGGCGCAATCGTCAAGAGTCGCGGAGGACTCGGCAAGTCCGAGGTTGACGAGCTTTTCTCGGATAGTGTTTCTATCCGATGTAATTCGAGTTATCTGATTAGCGACTTCTGTTGATACGCTCATATTTTCCTCCTCAAATTAAAGATAAGAGAGTGTTAATGTTGCCGACAGTTGTATAGACGGCTGCTGCGGTAATTGGCTTGGTATTATCTTGCTCGACTGCATCGGCGGTGTCGACGAGCAGTTCCGTGCCTACGACTTTCAGTCCGTTGCCGATGGTTTCGAACGGCTTATCTGTAAGCTCCGACCAAGATGATGCACCGCCGCCGGAGCCCTTGCCGTCCTTTCCGTTATAAACCTGATAGTCATAGGTCGAGCCATCGGACAGCGTCATGCGGTAAGAGTCAAACGTGCCGGGCGAATGGTCACCGTCTATCAGCTCCACCGAGGTGAGCGACACGCCACGGATGGCGGGGATTTCAATGACGTTGCCGTCTTTGTCTTTGATTTTTAGAACTGGAATCATAATGCACCTCCTACGAATGTGCCTGTGCCGGCGTTGGTGAACAGCGTGCCTGTTACCCTGTCAAACATTCCGAACGTGCCTGTTGCCTTTTCACGCACCGGGATGAAATCAGCAATTAACTCGCCATCTCGCCAATGTCGATAATACTGGATTGCAGTCGCGCAAGCACCGGAATATCGGTGGAACAGTCTTATGGTGCCTGTTCCCTGCTTGTAGACTTCCGTGTTGGTCAGGCTTGCCGCACCGTCATCAATGGTGAGGGTGAGTCCCTCATAGCGCCACTTGTGATAAGCATCGTCAAGCAAAGTTGGGGAGACTTTGTTATTTCCGCCAGCTTTTTCGTTGTAACTCATCGCGAACGATGGCACGTTACCTGTTGTAGCTACTGCGAACATAAAACGCGAGTTAGTCGGTGAGTTCCACGGAATCATAACCGCAAGTCCGTCATCGTGCTTGGGGTTAAGGAATTTTCCAACAAGCTCGACCGTGTCGCCCTGCATGAACTGGATGCCTGTGTTGATGTATTGAGTTCCTGTCGCTTCAAGATAATTCAGCCTCTCATAACGGCGGTGAAAAAGTGTCTGCCAAAGCACCGACTCACCGACCTTAATGGCATCCTGTGCAACACCGTTACGCTTGATTGACTTGACGGTGCGGATTTCGCCGCCGCCGAGGAATGTGCCTGTGCCGGAGTTGCCGAAAAATGCACCACTCACCGTGTCGAACATACCGAGGACACCATCTGACTTGCGTTTGACAGGGATAAAGTCACGGACGATAGTACCATCATCGTACATTGTGTAGCTGTAAACGCGGCATTTGGCAAACGTGCCTATGTTGCCGCCTGTGTTAACCGCAAAAAGGGTCTGCTGATAAGTCGGCACGGTTGTCGAGATGGCGCGGTCATTAATGTGAGAGAATGCACCAGTATCGAGGTCACGCTGCGTAAGACTGTATACTGTGCCGTCATTGGTCATCCTGATGTTTGTTTTATGGCTGATGGCGGTAGTTCCACTAAACGTAAGTTGTGAGGCGAAGTCATGGCGGATGCTCTTAGTGGTCGCGAGGTAAAACATAGTAAGTGTCTTACTTGTTTGGGAATTTCTGCCTCCAAACAATGCCATGTTAGTGTCGGCGAGCAGCATAAACGTGATATCGAAACTCGCAAGTGCTGTGGTTATGATTCCCGTGTTGATATACTGTGTACCTGTCGCTTCGAGGTATTCGAGCTCGACATATTCGTCAGGCACTCGCTGTGAGCGGATAATCATTTAACCACCACTTCCTTCGTGGCCTCGGAGCCGTCATCGAGAATGAAAGTCCAGTTTTCGGAAGCAAGACCCATACGGCTCTGTGCTCCCGCTTTTTCGTCATCTGTCCACTCTGCCCCCTTACCATCACACATAGCAAGTTTAACCGCTGAGTCATAGTTCGCAGTGGTAATGACTTGAAAACCAAAAGTGCCCGATTTAAGACGATTAGTCATCGTTGATTCATTGTATCGAGCATCTACATCAATAGCAATCAAGCCGCTTGAAGCTACGATGCCTTTGCAGTTTTGTATACCCAGCACTCCCTTGATATTGACTGCACCCGTAGGAATCGCCGCAGTTTTGTTGTTGACAATAGTTGTACCACCAATTGTTACATCGGTAACAGTAATATCATCAGTTTTGACATACTCGGATAAATCAACTTTCTGTGTCTCGAGTTCTTGTGCGGTGGCGCCATCCCACCAATAGTCGGGAGTGTCAACAGCGCGGATGTAGAGGTTGTCCCCAAGGACGAGCTGCGCGGTGAATGCCGCATCTTCAAGTGCTGCATCAAGGGCGGATTTCGTGTCGAAAACATAGCCTGTCGCTCTACCTTTAGCTATTGACTCAACAGTTTCAATGCGAGAGTGGACGGTAGTGTTACCGTCTGCAATCTCGGATGCGGTGTAGCTTGGTTTGTTCGGTTCTTTTGCCCAGTCAGGGACGGTTGGGTCTAATTCAACGGTGAGATATCCCGCGCCGTTAGCGAGGTCTTTGTTGTCGGTTGGCACGTTGATGTTGGCGACCTTGCCCATAAGGACAGACACTCCGTTGACCTTGACATCGTCAACTTTGCCACCGCCACCGCCGCTTTGGATAGCGTCCTCGACTGTGCGGCCGTCCGACATGTAGACCTCGGCTGCGTGCAGGACAGTAGCCGCGCCGTTGGGGTCAATCTGCACGTTGTAGCCTTCGGGCATATCGCCGGAGCCGACATAGACTCCGCTTTTACCCGGTTCTCCCGGCTGTCCCGGTTCTCCCGGGTCACCCTTATCACCCTTATCACCCTTAAAATCACCGGATGCAATGCCGTCCTTGAGCTCTTGCAAGCTCTCCGCAGCTTCGGCGGCGGATTCCTGCGCTGAGAGCTGCAACAGCTGCAGCTCACGGAACCACGATTCGAAATCGTCCGGCTGCGGGCCAATCGCGGACGTCGGGTCCGGAGCCACGCGCACTTCATAGGTTAAGCTCTTGCGCAATTCATCTTCGAGGAAAAAGTTAAATACCGCGCAGCCCTCGCCGGGCGTTTCGGTGTCTATCTCCGTCGCTGTCCAGTAGACCATTTCGCCCTCATGCACCACGGCCGGAGCATATGCCATCTGAGCCCCCGGGCGCAAATAGGACACCACGACGGCATGCTCGGCATAATCCGGAAAGCAAAACGCAAATCGTCGAGCCTCGTTCTCACCTTGGATGCCGAGAGGGATTATGCGGTTGTTAACGAGATATGTTTTCATGTCATCACTCCTTTGTGGCAATTCAGCCAGTTTAGGTAGTCTGTCGGGTCAGCAAATACACGCACTTCGTATGGCTCCGATTTGCGCAGCTCGCGGCCGCTGCGGAAATACAGGACAGCAACGCCAATACCCGCAGAGGCAACATCTTCGGCTTGCGCTGCCCACACGGCCTTGGTGTCGGATTTGGACAGCGGAATAATGCGCGGGCCGGAAGAGTGCGGGGCGCAGTAAACCATTGACACGTCGTAGTTTTCAAATCCGGAAATATCAAAAACGAAGCTGCGTGCTGCGTTCTCGCCGGCTATTCCAAGCGGAATAGTGCGGCCGGTTATTTTATAGATTTTCACGGTGCCTCCTTATGTTACGGTAATAGTTTTCCACGTGCCGGACGTGCCCATGCGAATCTGATACGAAAACGTACCGTAGGTGTTGGTGGTGCGGAACTGGATGACATAGCTGGACTGGGCACCGGAGGTCGTGTAGTTGTTATAGACGGACGTCGGCACAGGGGCACTTGCCCAGCCAACGCCGGTAGACGACTTCGTGAGCACCTGACCTGTTGAGCCGCCGGAAGGTACAAGCGTGCCGGAACTCCAGCCCACGCCTGTGGAAGTTTTGACAAGTATCTGACCTGTTGAGCCGCCGGAGGGCACGAGAGTGCCGGAGCTCCAGCCCACACCTGTGGAAGTTTTGACAAGTATCTGACCTGTTGAGCCGCCGGAGGGTATTTCGGTTGGCGCTGCCGCCCAGCCAAAGCCGGAGGCGTTCTTGGTAAGCACGTGTCCCGTTGTGCCCGATGACGGTATCTCGGTCGGCACTGCCGCCCAGCCAAAGCCGCTCGAATTTTTGGTGAGCACCTGACCGTTGCTTCCGCCGGAAGGCACTGCCTGCGGCGGGTCTGCCCATGTTAATCCGGAATTGTTCGAATTTTTGGCAAGCACCTGATTAGCGCTGCCGCCCGACGGAACGCCCTGCGGAGGATTGGCCCACTTTAAGTCATAATCTCCGTTAGAATTTTTGGCAAGCAGCTGATTTGCGCTGCCGCCAGACGGGACACCATGAGGCTCATCTGTCAAATTGGGAGCGCCGACAACATACTCGACGACATAGGTCCCGGAATCTTTTACGATTTTCACACGATCGCCCGAAGTAAATCGGATTGATGTGTTGCACTTATAGTGCTTATCGGTTGCCTCCGTCTGCCCGTCAAAAATCAGGGTAACGCCATCCTTATAGACTGAGCCGATGGTGGCGAAATTAAATATAGTCTCGTCAGCATTGTCCTGCGGCAGCTCTTCGGGAGCTGATAACAATTCATCCAAAGTTATAACCTACCTTTCTAAGCTCATGGCGCATTGTGCCTCCGGAAACAAGTTCCATTGTATAACCGGTTTCGAGGCAAATGCCCTGCGAGTCGCCGTAATTCACCGCGACAACCTCATTGACTCCAAAGCCGGGAAGCAGTGCGGTGGGAATGCTCACGGTATCAACGCTCATCATGGAGTCTCGCATAAGCAGCTGCGCATAAACCTCAAGCTCTTCCTGCGATGCGATGTTGTTAACCTTTACGACCCTGGATATGCGGCGCTTGCGGCGCGGCACGGATAACGGGGATGCTGGATTATCGTTGACCGCAGTAGCTACGAGGGGCTCCGGAAAGTCGGGGTTTGAGCAGATGCAGATAAAAACATTCGGCGCGGAGTAGATGTCACATGATGTGGTTTTTTCGGGCAAGATCAAGCTCCTGATATTGCTCGAATCAAATGTGTGCTTAATGTTTGCGGAGATTACCTCAGCTTTGGGCTCGATGCGTGCGTAACCATCTGCGTCGAACCACAGATCGTTATAATTTATCTCACTCAAAAGGCTGTTGATAATAGTGAGATAATCAGTGCCGAGATCCCAGTCCTCTCGGTCGGATGCAAGGACTGCAGAGCTCGGAGTTGCAACCACAAGAGTTATTCCGCAGTCGAGCAGCAGATGTTTTATTGCTTCGAGGTAAGGCATACCCTGCGAGAGGTGCAAGATTCGCTCAGTAAGAGTAGACTGCACCCGCCAACAGCGGTCGTGGCCGGAGATAGTTACGGTATTCGAACTTTCTGACTGTGTGGCGGAATAATCCGTCACACTGAATATGCCAAGGAAATGCTCAATGCCGTTGATTATCAGCACCGGGCGCAGCTCGTCAATAAGCCAGTCTGCGGCAGAATTAAAGTAAAACTCGCCAAAAAAAGAGGTTTTGATTGCAGATGCAGCGGATGCTACTATGGAAGGAGTTGCGGCGGGCTGCATCTGGCTGATGACCGAGCCCGAGCGCAAGACATCGAATCGAACATCGACATATCGCGTCATAGCGTCACCTCATCGTCATAGTGGATGCGGCGCAAGCTCAGAGTGTAGCGCGAATAAAATGGTGTTACAGTTTTAACGAGGTCGAGCAAAACACCTATCACCATTTCGCCGCGAGACTTGAGGCAGACCTGTCTGCCTATGAGACTTTCAACCATTTTAGCTGTTGCGGCATCAATCGAGGCAAAGTCCAGGCTCATCTCCGCTTCGCGAAATGCGGAGACCTCAGCCACAGGATAAGCAGCGCCGAGAAAATGACGAACTGTGCCAATTACCGAATGGCTGACAGTAGCGGTCGCAAGCTGCTGATCTGTGTAAGGCAGTGGAATCCAACGCTTGTCATCAGTTGAGCAAATATAGGTGGATTCCGTTCTGACACTGGTCTCCACAGCGTTAGATTCTACATAATTCCCGTCATCGGAAATGATTCCGAAAACCTTATAAACGGCATCACCGTTGACAAGTTCATCGATATAACTCTGCTCGCTTACGACTGCTATCGGCACCTCATTGCGAAACACAACATACTGCTGGTAGTCGCCGTCCGTCTGCCAGGAGGCGCTGACCCTGAGACCATCAGCAATAATAAACAAATTTATAGCAGCTCCGGAGGATTTGGGCACGCTTATGCCAGTCGTTCCCGCCTCAGACCACAAACCGTAAGAATTCTGAATGTAAACCTTAACGGTGTAGATTCCAGGGGCGAGAAAATGCGGCCAACGGTAAGACTTATCAAGGCCGAAGCCCACATGCTCATCACCGTCAATCTCGACCTTGTAAGCCTGCTGGTCTGAAGATTGCCACGATATCAGGGGCCGCCCGGTCATCGTAGCGTAGACTGCAGGAATCGGCGGCGCTGCAATAACCACAACATTAGCAGGCTCTGAGAATTCGCCCGGAACACCGTCCGAGTTATATGTGCGCACGCGCCACGACAGCTCTCCCGACTCAAATGTGTATGCAGGAATAGTGTAAGTGGTAGAATTGGAATAAATGCGGGCATGCTGCTGCCAGTCTCCGCCGGTCTTAATCTGGATATCTGCCCCGGTAGGTTCGGAACTTGTGGATATAATGTGCTGCCATGACAGCTCTACGGGCGCGGAGCCGTCAATCATAGTGTTGTTAGGCGCTATGACTGCGGCGGTGGACAGACTGTCTGCGGTGGTTACGGTGTACCAGCTGCTTTCGCCCGATTTGCCGATATTAAGATCGACATGTACCTGCCACTCGATTTGACCGAGCGGAAAGGTATTGGCGCTGATAGTGATGTTGTTGTTTGTCCCGACGTCAATCTCCGTGTAGCTTGACGCACCTGTAACGCGCCATCGGAATTTTGCTCCGGAAACCGAAATCTCGTCGCGGGCAGCGCAGTCAGGAATGTGCACCGTCCATGAGAAATCCGTCGGATTTAGGCGAGAATAGAATCCTTTTGAAGGCTGACCGTTTATAACCGGAGTTATCTCGTAGTCAGAGAGACGGACCATGAGATAAGTGTTTTCGCGCAAGAAGGTAACGTAACGCCCGGTTAAAAGACAGGATCTGCTTACAGGATCAACAGAGCCGGCGTCAAAAGCGGCATGCGGATAGTAGGCCTGCAAGGGGGGGTAAAATCCGTCGGTATATAGCGACAGCTGCGCGAATGTTTCGTTGCCCGTATACAGCGGAAAACGAGGTACCCACATAGTGCCTTGATAGTAGTCCGAATAATTATCAAGATCGTAATATACCCTTGGCCATGCTCTGTGCACCGCACGGTATTTGTAAGCATCGGGAATACTTTCGAATGTAATACCTAAATAATCAATGCAACAATTATAAGGCCCGCTATTGATGACGTTATCACCAAGATGTACATTTCCGCTGACAACGCGGTTTTGATCGGGAGAATTAAAGCTGAGGATCTGGACTTTTTCAACAGCAAGTTCGAGTTCTGTCACACGGCACCTCCCATTCGGCGAATTGTCTTTGTCATTTTTACCATTTGCAGGAAATCGTTGAATTCTTTAAGACCGTTGACGGTGATGTTATAGACATCCCCGCCGAGCATGCGAGATTCCTGCGCTGTTGATATGCTGCTGCCGCGGGGAAGAGACACAAGCTCCGGTCCGGCCTCTCCGACCCAGGTTAAGCCGCCGCGCCAGTTGGGTGTTCCGCCTGCATTGCGGCCAAACGAACCGCCTCTACCTGCACTTGTGCGGCCATAAGTCATAAGTTCCCAAGCCTCAAAAGAGGCAGCGCCGCCATTAGCCGACCAGGCGTTATATTCTGCATATCGGTCAGCGAGAGAGCTTACGGAGCTATCGCTCCAAACTCCGGTGGACGCATCAAAGCTCCAGCCTTTGTTGTTGTTGCGGAGCATCTGCTGATTGCTTGGATTGTACTTGTCGAGTCCGAGGCCCTGCTTCAGCATGCCGGAGCCCCAGTTAGAGGGCAGCAGACCGGCAATAACCTTTGCGGTATCAGCTATCAGCGCGCAGACATAGGCCACACCGTACAAGCCTTTGCTCAGCGCAGGGAGTACGTCTTTAATCAGGGTGCCGAGAGGCTGCAAGAGCTCGGTCGAAGAGGTCAGGATTGAGCCAAACGAAGTGACTATGCCGGATTCCGAAAAGGCTTTGCCGGCATCAAGGATGAAGTCCTTAAAATCGGTAAGAGCTTTTTCAGATGCCGGAGCAAACTCCGCGGCAATCTGATTTCTTATGCCATCCTGAGTGTTGCCCAGTCGGACGTAAGCATCGTCAACAGCGCCAAGAGCTTCAAGCTGCTTGGTTGACAAGACATAGGCGGATTTCTCCGCTTCTTCGCCGTACTCGCGCAGCGCTTCGGAGCCTGCGTTAATAAGCGGGTTGAGTTCCTGAGCGGATTTGCCAAAGATCTCCATTGCGGCAGCATCGCGCTCCGTACCGTTTTCCATTTTGCCGAGTGCGTCGACGATCTCGTAAAATACAGTCTCGGCATTGCGCAGAGATCCGTCCATATTTGTGACGGAAACGCCGAGCTCGGAGAATTTGTTCTGGAGGGCTTCGTTGCCGTCCCGGGCTTTGTCCATGTTGGCGGTCAGCTTTGAGATTGAGCCGGAGATAGTCTCAAACGACACATCAAGAAGCTCGGAGGCATACTGCCATTTTTGAATGCTTTCGGCCGTCATGTTTGTGGTCTGAGACAGCGTGAGGATTTCGTCGGCAGCTTCTGCGGAGGCTTTGGTAAGATCCATGAGCTTTTTTTCGACCGAAGCGATTGCAGCTACGGCCGCGGCCATTGCTCCGGCAACCAGGACAGTTTTAGCGTTGAGCTGGACCATGGAGTCCATGGATTTTGTTGCGTTTTCCGGTAGGTGGATGCCAAACTTTTGTCCGAGTTCGTTAATGGCAGATCCAAGACCTTTAGTCTTAGTCCCGGCTTCCTCCATTATCTTATTATTTGACTTGATGGCGTTTTCTGTATCCTTGACCTGTGCTTCGGCAAGGTTCAAGGATTTTTGCCATTCCATGGTGCGTTTGTCGCTTTCGCCGAACTGCTTTGCAGAGTTTTCGAGCGCCTTGCGCAGGGTTTCGGCTTTTTCGCGCTGAGTGGACAGCGTGCGCTCAAGCACGTCGTTTTTGGCTCGAAGCGCTTCTATGCTGTTGGCGTTATCTTTATACTCAGCCGAGACCTTTTTCATCTCGGATCCGAGAACGCCAAGGCCGCGGTTAACCTCGGATACGGCGGCCTTATACTCCTTTTCGCCGGACAGCTCAAAGCGAGTGCGTATAGTTGGTGTGCCCATTTAGGAGCCTCCTTTCGTCAGATAATCTGAGAGGCTTTGCGAATGCGGCGGCTCCGGAGCCGCATGCCGAGAGGACGGCACCGTGCTCGGCATGTATGCCCGGTATAAGGCTATGCAACGGACGGGGTTCATTCTTCGCCAGAAAACCTCCTCGTCGCAGTGCAAGGTAAAAAGCCAAACGCTGAGAAACCACGCCACGTCCACGCCGCCGCTATGGCGTGGGTGGTCACTCAGTTTTTTCCCTGCTCGGCGTCCGACTCTGTTTCCTCGAAATCGGCGCGTAGGGCTTTCGCCACAACATGCAGGATGCCGTCAAGAAGCTCCGGCTGCGTTGCGATATTCCCGACGCAGCGGCCGAGCGTGCGGTCGGTGAAGCGCTCGGGCCAGCCCATCAAATCGGCGTAGTCGTTAGCCATAGCAGCCGCCCAGATAAGCGCAGCGCGGACAGTGCCGCGGCTCGTCATAAGGTCGGGAATGGAGCCGTACTCGTCCTGCACGTCGGCGATGACGTTGAAGTTGCAGCGCAGAATATAATCCTTGCCGTCGATAGTCAGAGTTACCTCCGGGAGGCGGACGTCTATCATGCCGAAGCGCCTCCAAGAACAAGGTCACACCATGCCTTGGCATCAGACTCGGTATCGCAGACAGCAACCTCGATAAGGTTCTTGTCGGAAGAATGATCCGCGAGAAATTCGCCCGTGGTTGTAGGTGTGTTGAACTGGATGTTGTCGCCCATGGTGCGATAGGTCAGGTTGGGTGCGCCGAACAGAGCGCGGTAGACAAAGCAGCATGTGTACTTTTCGACACCGTCCACCATGTCGGGTGCATAGAAGCTGGTGCCGACGTACTTGGCGACATTGGTGCTGCCGAAAACAAGGCTCTTGACGCTTTTGGAGCCGGAAAGAGTGCGAGGCTTTTCCTTTGCGCCGTACATGATTTTCTGTGCGGCATCCGGGATGTACTTTTCTGCTATGGAGATGCTGCCGCCGGTTGCCTTGCGCATGTACTCGGCGAGGGTGCTTTCAGCATAAACGCGGCCCTCGGCATAGCGCATCTGGATATCGACGCTCATAGCGTCACCGATAGCAGTTTTATTTGTGTAGCTTGTGGTGCCGGAGTTGTTGTTATACTCCGCGATCTGGATGTATCTCAGGTCGAAGCTGGGCATTTATTCCACTCCTTTTGATTTCATAATTGCTTCCCACTTGCGTGAGATCATGGTTTGCAGTTTGGGTTTTGCGTTTTCTTCCGCCTTTGTCACCCAGCGCGTGCCGGGTGACGTGCTGCGTCCGTAATGGAGAATAAACGCAATCGCGGCGTAGCGCATCGGGCGTTTGTTCTTGTCCTTATGCTCCGGATGATTACCGTCCGGATAGATGAGAGTGTAGCTTTCGCCGTTCTTAGTTTTGCGGTGAGGTTTGATGTGCCTTATGAGTCCTCTGGTGATATAGTGGCCGGACTTTTCGGCCGAGGTTTCCCACTCTCGGGCTATAATACTTCCGGCTTCATCCAAGATTTGAGGTGTTGCCTCTTCCGCCGCGTTCTCAACGCTCTTAAGCATTCGCGCAAGCTCGTCCATGCCCTCAAAGACTATGTCGGCCATTAGATATACTCCTCCCGCGCCGTATAGGCTGTCAAAGCCACATGATGATATCCGGTATCTACTTCGTAATCCTCGGCCTCCGCTACGGTTATATATCCGGCGGCGGAGAGCGTGCTGCGAACTTCGGCTACATCGGGCCATGGGTCCGTCTGTGAGTATAGATCAAGAGCGAATGTGCAGCCGGAGCAGCCCTGGGCGCTCTCGGCGTACACGCGGCCCACCTGGCCGATGAAGTCATAGGTTAGGTACTTACTTGCTTTAAGGTTCTCGGGCTTCGGAGCGTGGAACACAGGCAGCGACAGCGCCTTAAGCGTTTCTATCATGTGGCCACCTCCCTGCAGCGCAGGACAAGATACATATGCTGCTCGTCGAAGTCCACGGGCGGCGACACGATCTCGAGGATTCTTTCGCCGTACAGAAAACGCATATCCGCGCTCACTCCGGGGCGGTAGCGAATTGTGACCTTATGAGTCAGCTCGGCATGCGCTGCCTGGGCTGCATAAAACGATCGGTCTCCGACCGGATTGATATTTGCCCAAAGGGTCGCTACGTCCTGCCAGTTATCGGGTTTGGTGTAGCCGGTCTCGGTGTCTCCGAGATACTTCTGCAGCGTCACGCGCTTATCGAGTTTTCCGGCGTCAATCATTCGTGCCATAGCAGTCTCCTCCGTCAAGTTCTTCGAGTTCTGTTATCTCGTTATCGTCGAGGTCGGGCAGGAACTCGCTTTCAACTTTGAGTTTGGTGACGAGCGGTCGGATTCCCGAAGGCATCTCGACATCCGGGGTGCGGTTATCGTAGTAATGTAGGCCGATTGCGAAGAGACAGGTGTCGTAAGTTCTGGGATTCGCTTCCCGCCGCGCACCGACACCTGAGAGGATGCCGGCAGCCGTCTCAAGGCTGTCGGCAATGTCGTTATCAACTTCCTCTCCGGGAGCTTCCTCGCGATAGTAGCGGCGTGCGCGGGCGATCAGCTCCTGGTTGACCATCAGGTGCCAGCGGCGGGAGTGAGCTTGAGGTAGACGAAAGCACCGGCATCGCGCAGCTTGCAATCGTCGCGCATTACCGCCTTGAAGGCTACCATATCGTTCTCAGCGAGATTATAGGTACCGAGGGTTGCCTCGGTCAGGCGGGTGACGGTGATCTGCTTGCGGTCAAAGCGCTGGATGCCTTCCTGGAGAGAGCCGATGAGGAAGGGTATAGCACTGGATGCCATGGGCAGGGTTGCATCGTCCCAGACCTTGAGAGGAACGGATACGGGACCGACGCCGAGCATCATGCGAGTGGGCTGAGTGGGGTCGGGCTGGAGCAGAGGTCTGCCGTTGCCGTCCTTGAGGGTCATCAACCAGAAGAGGCCGCTGTCATTGGTGTGGACGGTGGAAATAGAACGAACAGCGGAGCCGAGGGTCTTGGTCAGATGCTCGATGATGTCATCGAACTTGGAGCCGGTCTTGGTGGTTACACCGGAGCCGGTAGCTGCAGCTACGATTTCCTTGTTGATAGTGACGCGGGCTTCGTCTGCAAGCCACTCGATGACCATGGAGGCGATGTTCTCGTCGCTATCCTCTTCGAGCTCGGCGGAAACGGGAAGATAACCTGCGCGCTTTACAATGGAATAGACAATCTGAGCAAAGGTGGGCTCCTGTGCTGCAGGAATCTTGGCCATTTCATTAACGGTAGCGAAACCGTTAAGAGTTGCGCGGGTCTTGTAGGTGCGCTTTCCCGAGTTGGTGGTTACCGGGGTATTGGTGATGTAGGGCAGAAGGTTATCCTTTGCCGCAACGAGCTCATAGACGCGATTGACAACGTCCTCGGGGACGGTGTAGCCGCCGTTGGCGGGAGTGCCCTCGCTCATTGCCTTGCGCACATCGCCGGCAAAGCTCTTGATAGTGGATGCCTTGAGACCCTTGAGGGTTCCGGCGGTGTGGACGAAGTCTGCAGCTGCGGGTGCTGCGCTCTTCTCGGTCTCGACGGTATCGTCGATGGAGTCCTCGCGCTTGAGCTGCTTCTCGAGCGCTGCGATCTCTGCCTCGAGGCGGTCGCATTCTGCGTCCGCTGCCTTGTAGGTCTCTCCGAGGTCACCTGCATCGAGGAGGGATTTGCACTCCTCGATCTTGCTCTTGAGCTGTGCCTTGAGGTTGTAGAGTTTCTGCTTTGTGGTCATGGTACATTCTTCCTTTCAAATTAAAGATTGTTGAGTCTTTCGCGGATTTTGATGCGGGCTGCTTCGGCGGCAGCTTCTTTCTGCTGGTCGGTGTTCTGCGGTTCCTGCTTATCGCAGGGGCGCTTGTGCTTTGTTACGCCGGCCTCGCGCTGAGCTGGAACGGCGACAAAGCTGAGCTCGTAGGCATCGGCAGCGCCGTCAAGAATGACGTGAGCGCGCGTGCCGTTGTAAACTTTTCCGGCGATGTGCAGGCACTCGCCGCCGTAGTAATCCTTGCCGCAGAGCGAGCATTTTGCGGTTTTGACGGACACGCCTACGGATACCTCGCGGAGGATGCCGGCGTTAATCGCGTCAATAACGGGCTGAGTAGAGGAGTTGCGGATCATATAGCAGCGCAGACGCAGGCGGTGGACATCCTGATCTGCCGCCACGGAAGCGTCAAACACGCGAGCCACCTGATTGCTGCTGCTCCAGCGGTGGTCCATGATGACGGTGCGGCCGGGGAATAGCTCGGTTAGGTCGTTGAGGGTCTGAACGCTAAACGCCTCAAAGTCGCGGTCGACCTGATCGTCGCAGGCATTAACGCAGAAAACGTAAACATCCTCTGCTTTGAGAGGGACAAGTGCCTGCTTGTTGATGAGAGCGAGGTCACTCTCGGTTACTTCGGCCGCAGTGCTCACGGCCGACTTGCTGAGTTCGATAAACTCGGGCATTTTTATTCACTTCCTTTCGACTGAGTATTGCGGGAAATGCTGAGCTCTTGGAAAAGCTCAAGGGGTATATAGTTCAGGCTGGCGTAGCGCGTATCGCCGCCGGGAACGTGAGGCCTGTCCTCGAGATCGAGGATGTCATTGACTGAATAAACGCCATTGATTCGGTATATCTGCTCAACTTCGGCACGGGTTTTGGCATCTCCGCGCAGGAGCGCTGCCATGTTGGTGCGCACTCTGAGGCCTTGCTTAGCCCACTCGTCAATGGTCAGCAGCTTGTAGGTATCTTCCTGCTCCATAGCCGTGACGGCCGGCTGCAGTGCCTGAGTGACAAACTCGATATTGTTTTGCTCGTTTGAAGAGTAGGACTGTTTACCGAGGCCGACCTTATAGCCGGGAACGCAGAAGAAGCGGCATATATCCTCCGCAGTAACATTTTTGTTCTGAATAAACTGCGCGTCCGAGTTGCTGGGCGCGATCGGCTGGTATTTGAGACCGTGGTCGAGAATAGCGGTGCGAAAGGCTTTGCCCGGGCCTGAATAGTTGCTGTCCCAGTCCATACGCACGGCCTCTTTGATGGAGACTTCCTTTTTTTCGCCGTTTGCGTCAGTTATTATCGTTTTGCCGCGGGTGAGGTCGCCCTCAACGGTGAGGATGCCGGACGGTCTGCCGCCGTTTGCATAAATGCTCTTGGAGTATTCCTCCATGTAGGCCGCGCTGTCGACATTTGCCCTGGCGCGCTCAAGCACAGAAATTCCATGGATTCCGTCTCGCGTAAAGGCTTTATAGTGCGATATGTCCACAGGGTCGAGCACGAAGGTCTGCCCGGTCTTGGGATTTGTCGCGCGATAATACCAGCGGCCGTCATCTGTGGAGTACCACGGCTCGCAGAAGCCATCGGGTATGGGAATGCGCTCTACGACCTCTCCGGCGCGGTTACGATAGTTCCACACGTAGGCGTTGCCGTTCATCAAGATCGCCGCAACGATAGCAAATCGAAAGTCTTTCGGGGTCATCATCTCATTAGGCCGGTGCTGGAGGACGCTATAAAGCGCGTGGTCGTCGAGGTGGCGCTTAGTGGATTCCTCCATAACGTACTGAGGCAGCATGGCGATTGAGTTTGCTATCGTTTCAACGCAAGCGGAAACGACAGAAACCTTGAGCGCGTCATGTTTTGCGTTGCGGCCGAGGAAAGAAACACTCAGCTCGCTGAGTGGGGTGGAGTTATTTGCTGTTTTTGCCTTAAAAATCACATAATCACCTCCTTACTGTGCGGTTAAGTAAGCCGCTGCAATCAGCAGCACGCCCGCGCAGATGAGGGCGGCGCCGATTCCAAGCACTACGCCGATTCCGACTGCCATCGAAGTGCAGCCGGCGGCGGCAAGGCTGTCGCTTATTATCTCTTTTTTCACTTTTTCGCCTCCTTTGGTGTCGAAATTGGACACCTTAAAGGGTCCAGCTGCCGTCCTGGATAAGGTCGGCAAGGCTCGGCTCGTTATCCGAGCAAAGCAGGCAAGCCGCAACAGCTATAATTGTCGCGACTGTTATATCGATGCGGCCGCGGCTGCGGTTTTTCATTGGCTTTAAATTGCCGTTGCCGTCCGCTGCACAGCGGACGTTGCCGAAGCAGTAACGCGCAGCGGTGTTGTGGACGTGGAGCATCTCATGCTTGCGGATTGACTGCTCCATTTCCCACATTGCCGGCCACATGCCGGATATCGTCTGCGGAATTTCTATGATGTTTTCTACACTCTCGCGCCCTGAGCCGGGAACAGGGGCGGCAAGTTCCTGAGTGATCGTTCTCGACAGGTAAGGGTCAACGCCGAGTGCCTGAAAGTCATACAGGCGCACAGCTTCCGATATTCTGTCCTTGACTGCTTCGTAGTCGATAGTATCTCCCGGGCACAGATCCATGAACGAGGCACGCGCCCAGTCGCGGTATTTTGCGCCGTCCTGACGCTCGCGCGTGTCCATGTCGCTGTCGGGCACCCATGCCCACGGCAGCGTTACACCGACTTCAAGCCCCGCCTGCGGCGGGAAATAAAGCACAAAGGCGGTAAGGTCAGAGGTGGACGACAGGTCAAGCCCGCCATAGCAGCGCTTGCCGAGAAGCTCCTCCGGGTTGCCGTTCCACTGGGTCTTGTCGTAGATCGTCAGCGGCAGCCAGCCGACCGACTTTGTTGCAATCCACTGGTTAAGTCGCAGCCAGCGGAAAAGGCGCTCCTTGGCTTCGCTCTTTTTCGCTTCCTGGGCTTCCGCTCTGATGGTGGACAACTTGACCGTTGTGCCGATTGATGGGTTTACGGCGCGCCACAGCGCCTCGTCGTAAATGTCCGCCTCTGCTATCAGGTCATCGTCGTCGGAATACATCGCGCTAAGTCCGTACAGGATCGGCAGCCAGCGCGGGTTATCCTTTTCTAAAGTCTCCGCGATGGCTGCATCGAGCGCCTCGGGTTCCACACTTCGGAGGAAGGGAAGCTGGGCCGGGTCCTCGCCTCGTGCGAGGCAATCGCGGAGACGGCGGGCGTCTCGAACTTCGACCGCTGTGCGGTGGACTTCCCATCCTATGGAGTTGCGGTCCGGGTCATCGCCGGCAGTGGTAAGCACTATCCATGTAGGCTGACGGCGGGCATCTCCGGCGCCGAAGGTCATAACGTCCCAGAGCTTACGGTTTGGCTGAGCGTGCAGTTCGTCGAAAATGACGCAGCTCGGCTTATAGCCGTGCTTGCTCTCTGCCTCGGCAGACAGCACGCGCAGAACACCGTTGTTGCGGACATAGTCAATGCGGCGCGTAGATTCGCGCACGCGTATTGCTCCGGACTTCTCAAGACGGGCGAGTGCAGGAGTATTGCGGATTTTGTAAAGAGCTGCATTGAAGCAGATGCCCGCGTTATCGCGATCAGCTGCCACGATATAAACTTCGGCATTGAGCTCGTTTAAGTCGAGCAGATGTTCAATAGCAAGGCCGGCGGCTATTTCCGTCTTGCCTTGTTTCTTGGTAAGCTCAAGGTAGAGAAATTGATAAGCGCGAACCATCTCGCCGTCCTCGTCCTCGGTCTGAGTGCCGTAGAATCTCGAAACGGCGTCAATTTCCCAGTCGAGCAGCTTCATGGGCTTGCCGGTGCTTGACGCCGGCATCTGTGCGAGCAGGCCGGTCGCGTAGTCGGCTTCGGCCTGATTGAATATGGTTTCCAGCTTGCTCACCTCCTAAAATGCAAAAAAGGCCGGGGCTGCGTTGTGCAGTCACGGCCTTAGTGGCTCTAATGTTTTTATTTTATTTTCTCGGCCTTCTGGCCGGTGAGCTTTTCCCAGCGGTCGATTATTACATCTACAAATCGTGGGTCAAGCTCCATCATACAGCAGTCACGGTTGAGTTGCTCGCAGGCTATCAGCGTAGTGCCGCTTCCTCCGAATACATCAAGCACCTTGTCGCCTTGGCGGCTGCTGTTTTTAATTAGGCGGGCGATTAACTTAACCGGCTTCATGGTCGGATGCTCAGCGCTTTTAGCCGGTTTATCTTCGTGCATGATTGTCGTACTTGTTTTGTCCGAGTATATCTGCTGCAAAAGCGCAAGCATTTCCTCTTTTTTTAGTTTTTTGAGATCCACGCCTCGATCTTCTACAACAGTGGCCTCTGTGCGGCTATCGGTAAAATAATGTGCCGCCCCAGGCTTCCAGCCATATAAACATGGTTCATGCATCCACTGATAATCCTGGCGGCCAAGGTTAAACGAATTCTTGACCCATATCAACTCTTGTTTGACTTCAAGGTTGGCTCCTCGACATCCAGTCGTGAAATTATGGCTTTTAGAACTTGCGTACCAAATGTAAAAAGCTGCACCCGGTTTCATTCCGGAGTAAGCCGCGGAAAACGCAGCGGTCAAGAAGTTATCAAACGCCTCGTCAGCTAAGTTATCGTTTTTAATTTTGCCGGCGGTGCCCTTATAGTCCACGCCGTATGGCGGGTCAGTAACAAGAAGGTCTGTCTGTACCCCCCCCAGAAGCGTTTGTACGTCCTCGGTGGACGTGCTGTCTCCGCACATAAGGCGGTGGCGGCCGAGCTGGTAAACGTCGCCCGGCTGCGCAGTCGGCTCCTCCGGCGGTTCTGGTTCGTAGTCATCCTCTTCCGCTTCTGGTTCTGCTTCCAGCGCATCGGCAGTCAGCTTTTCAATATCATCTTCCGCCCATCCGCAGACAGTAAGGTCAAAATTCATGGTCATGAGATCCTGCATTTCGATTTTGAGAATCTCCGGGTCCCATGACGATGTTTCGGCAAGCCGGTTATCAGCAAGGATATAAGCGCGGCGCTGCTCGTCGGTGAGCTCGCTTGCTATGACGCAGGGCACCTCGCTCATTCCTTCCGCCTGAGCAGCCAAAAGCCGTCCGTGTCCGGCTATGACATTGCCCTGGCTATCAATAAGAATCGGGGTCACAAAACCAAATTCGCGCAAGCTGCGGCGCAGCTGCTCGATCTGTTCGGCAGGGTGTGTGCGGGCGTTATTGATGTAGGGTATCAGCGTTGAGGTGGGCATATATCGCAGCTCCGTTGCTGCTATGCGTATCGTTTCCATTATCCAAACCTCCGATTATAAAGGGCCTCAAAGTCGTCAAGCGGCGGAGCTTCATCTTTTTTGGGAATAACCAGGCGGCAGCGCGAGGTTACGGTCAGGCCGAGTTCATTTGCGGTTTGACGAGCCGCTTTGAAGTGCTTAGCCTGCAGATCTGACCAGAGCTTGATGCTGTTCGGGTCGCGCTGGCGGCGCGCCGTCTGAAGCTCGGCGGTGTCCTGCATCCACTCCTGGCGGCTCATGAGGTAAAACGCCAGGGTGTCGGCGTCGAGCTTCGAGAATATGTTCAACGCGATCAGCTCGCGGCTTATTTTCTTGAATTCGTCGCGCAGGGTTTCCGGCAGCCATTTGGGTGCCAAGACGTAGCGCGGGGTATCGGTTTTTACTTCGGTTTCGGTTCGCTCCTCGATTTCGGCCTTGGTCAGGTGCTTAGCGCCTTTGACCTGGAGCAGCTGCACCGGTTGACGTGGGCCGGGCATTGCGTTGCCTCCTTTGGTGGTTTTGTTTTGGCGTGGGGAATTTTTTTCGCGTGGAGGAAGTCGGA
>JAZUHM010000238.1:0-2203 GCA_045641725.1 Bacteroidaceae bacterium
TAGTCAAACTCACCGGCCTGACCAATCTTCAGCGCACCAGAGCCCAATACGAGCACTTTTTTGAGATTAGATTTCATGTAGATATAGTTTGAGATGTTAATAATTCAGATTATTCGTGCAAATGTACTTATTTTCTCCCAAACATTATATATATTATAGCCATAAATTGCAAAATTTTTGTTTCGCACGCAAGATTGGGGCCAATGTTAGATTTTTATTCAGCGATAATGAATAAAAGCGGGGCGAAATGACATGCCTGGCCAGAGGCGCGGCGCGAGGTCGCGCAAAGACGATGCGCAGATTTTATGACGGGCATAAAATCTGCGCATGGATATTTGGGGATAGAGTCGCGGCGGGATGCCTTTACATCACCACAGCGCCGCTCTGCTGCAAGTCGCGGATTGTCTTGGGCGGGCGCTTGCTGACCTTGATTTTGATGGGCTCGGAGGCGCAGGTCTTCTCGACCTTTTGGGTGCGAGTGCTGCCAAAAGGGCTGCCGAAGGAGAAGAATTCCTCAAACGGATCGTAGTTGCGGTTGCGCACCTGCACAGCCAGTTCTACATTGTATTTCTGGGCAGGAAAAGTGAGCGTGCCGAGTTCGTCGGGCGTGACGGCAAACTGCTGCGCCGCCACGGCGTAGTAGCGCTTGTTGTTATAGACTGCCGTGCCCTGGCTGAGACGGCGGTTGGGGTTGAAGAAATGGACTGTGCTGTTCTTGATGTTGGGCAGTTTGTCGGTCTTGTTTTTTATCTGACTAAACTGCACATTGCTATACACAGTGAGGGTGACTATCACGCTGTCGCCCAGATACACGTCCTTGTCGCCGGTCGATAGCGAGGCCACGGCAAAGAGCTCGATGCCGTCGTCCTTGTCTTTGGTGTCGTCGGCAAAGGCAGGGGTGATGGCCAGGAGCGCGGTCAAGAGGATTAAGAGGTGTTTCATTGTCGGTAGGTTTTTTCTTGGGAGGGGGCTAAAGGAGCTCGATTTTCTAGCAAATCTAAAAGGGCTAGGGGGGGCTAGATAATCTAGATTTTCTAGAGGCTCTGGTGGTTTATAGTTCGGCGAGCCAGCCTGAGGCGTCGGCGTCGCTTGGCATGCGCCAGTCGCCGCGGGGCGAGAGCGAGCAGGAGCCCACTTTTGGCCCGTCGGGCAGGCAGCTGCGCTTAAACTGCTGCTGGAAAAATCTGCGCACAAAGGTGCGGAGCCACTTGAGGATGGTCTCCTGGTCGTAGGTGTCGGCAAAAGCCTGCTTAGCCAGGAACAAAATCTTCTTGGGTGGGAATCCATAGCGCAGCATATAATAAAGGAAGAAATCATGCAGCTCGTATGGGCCCACGAGGTCCTCGGTCTTCTGGGTGATATTGTCGTCGCTGTCTGCGGGTAGGAGCTCCGGACTGATTGGCGTGGCGGCCACGTCCTCCAGTATGGCGCGGCTCGCAGGGTCAGCAATGTTGTGGGCAGTCCACTCCACCAAGTGGCGCACCAAAGTCTTTGGCACCGACACATTTACGCCATACATCGACATGTGGTCGCCATTATATGTGGCCCATCCGAGCGCCAGTTCGCTCAAATCGCCCGTGCCCACCACGATGCCGTTCATCTGGTTGGCAGCGTCCATGAGGATTTGGGTACGCTCGCGGGCTTGTGAGTTTTCATAGGTCACATCACGGGCAGCAGGGTCGTAGCCCAGGTCTTTAAAGTGCTGCGTGCAAGCCTCGGCGATGGAAATCTCGCGAATCGTGACTCCCAGCATCTTCATAAGGTTGGTGGCGTTGGTATAAGTGCGGTTGGTAGTGCCAAAGCCTGGCATGGTAATTCCGACCACGCTCTTGCGGGAGCGCTGCAACTTGTCGCAAGCCCTCACTGCCACCAGCAGGGCCAGCGTAGAGTCGAGACCGCCGCTCACGCCAATCACCAGTGTCTCACAATTGATGTGCATGATTCGCTTGGCGAGGCCTTCCACCTGGATATTGAATATCTCTTCGCAACGTTGGTCGAGGGCGGGGCCTGCAGGCACAAACGGATGCGGATCGATGCTGCGCGAGAGCTTGAGTTCGTCGCTGATTGTCATAGTCTGCGGCACGTCTATCAGCAGATGCTTGCGATCGGCCGTGGCATTGACGTTGGTGGTAAAAGTGGTGTTGGTGCGGCGCTCCATGCGAATGCGCTCTACGTCTATCTCGCTCACGATCAGCTGTTCGTC
>JAZUHM010000239.1:0-2936 GCA_045641725.1 Bacteroidaceae bacterium
TGCTCAAAACAATGAAAATATGGTGGTATTTCGATGTATTGTTGTCTGGTAAAAAATCTGTGATAGATTTTGCCGTAAATCCCTGTCAATCAGCAATATTACTGCGCCCTTACGAAATTTTGTCGCGCCCTTAAAAAATCTAGATTCGAGATAAATTTGGTTCACAGCGCTGTGAACAATCGTTCATAGCGCTGTGAACAAACGTTCACACTGCTGTGAACAATCGTTCACAGCGCTGTGAACAGAATTTAGTGCGCATTTCGATTTTTTGAGGGCGAAATAAGATATTGTTTGAGCGCAGTGTGTTTGGGTTGCGGTTTGTGTGATTTTTGAGTGGTGGGATTGCAGTGCGGGCAGGTGGTGACGATGGGGTGGTGGTTGCCGATTCGTCAAGGGGTGTTTTTGAATTGTTTATATAAGGTAGGTTTTTCTGAATTTTTATTGATTTTGTCACTTTAGTGACGAAAGTCTTTGCGGGGTGGCAAAAAAGTTGTAATTTTGCAGTCACTGTGCTGAAATTTTTAGTCTTTTGTGCTTCGGCGCGATGGATTATTAAAATTTTTTAAGCGCTATGTTGCTGAATTTCAGAGAGATTAATTTTTTTTGAGATTTCTAAACAATAAATAACAACAATTGGAGTTATAATAATAAAAGAATTAAAAACGATAATGAGCATGATATCTATTATATTGCCAGTGGCCGTTAGTGCTGTGTTGACAGTGCTATTGTTGCCGTTCGTTATTCGTTTTTCCTATAAGAAGCATTTGTTTGACTCTGTCAACGAGCGCACGGTCCACAGCGGTGTGGTGCCGCGCCTTGGAGGCGGAGCCTTTTTGCTTGCATCCCTTGTGGCTTTGCTGATGTCGTTGTTTATGGGCGGCGGTGCGGCTGCAGACGGCGCTGGCGAGGCTTGCGGCTTTACATGGCACGGCGTGGCTCTGACGGGTGCTGTATTGCTTATCTACCTGGCAGGCTTGTGGGATGATATCTGCACCCTCAGCTATAAACTCAAGTTCCTGAGCCAGTTCCTGGCCGCAGTGCTTGTGGTCGTGGGCGGCAATTGCTGGGTTGCCGATTTTCAGGGCTTACTCGGCATCGGAGTGCTTCCGGCAGTGGTGGGAATGCCTCTGTCGGTATTGCTTATCATGTTTGTAATCAATGCGTTTAACCTGATAGACGGCATCGACGGCCTGGCCTCAGCTCTGGGTTGCGTGGCGTCGCTGCTGATGGGCCTTATGTTTGTGATACACGGCCAGGTGGCAATGGGCGTAACGGCCTTGGCACTGGCGGCAGCGCTGCTGGTGTTCTTCTTTTTCAACAAGCTGGGTCGCGTGGGCAACAAGACCAAAGTGTTTATGGGCGACGGCGGAAGCCAGGCCCTTGGCCTTTTGATTGCCATTATGGTTGTCAGCATTGCCAACGGCGACGGCATGCAGGCCGCATTCAGCCGCCATAGCGAGTGCCCCATCGTGGGTAGCGCAACTTCTGCCCAGCAGGTGCCGTTTGTGCTCGCTTTCAGCTTGATTATCGTACCTTGTTTCGATGCAATGAGGGTTATGTTCTGCCGCATTTTCAAAGGCCACAACCCATTCTTGGCCGACCAGACCCATATACACCACAAGTTGCTGCGCATGGGCTGCAATGCCAGTGTGGCATTGACAATCATCGTGTTGCTCAGCCTTATGCTGGTGGCGGTGAACATGATAATCGCATGCAGCGATTTGGACGTCGAATCTTATTACAATATCAATATAATCCTACTAATCGACCTCATGATATGGTGCACGTTTGATGTATGTCTCAATATACGTGTGCGCCAAAGAGAGGAGCTCCTGAAGTAAACTCGACCCGATGAAGATCTCTATCATAACATCCACGTTTAATAGTGCCGACACTGTGAAGGACACCTTTGACAGCATCCTCGCACAGACATTCAAAGACATAGAATATCTCGTAGTGGACGGATGCAGCACCGATGGCACCATAGATATTATCAAGGAGTATGAGCAGAGATTTCAAGGTCGCATGAAATGGATTAGCGAGAAGGACAGCGGTGTGTATGACGCCATGAATAAAGGCATTGGCATGGCCACCGGCGACATTATCGGCTTCCTTAATTCCGACGATTTCTATACTTCCAACGATTGTCTGCAGACCATTGCAGACAGCTTCGCGCAAAACGATATCGACGCCACCTACGGCAATGTCCACTATGTAGATCCCGACGATCTCAACCAGATGGTGAGATATTATTCCTCCAAGCGATTTACCCCGGGCAAGATGCGCCTCGGTTTTATGCCGGCCCACCCGAGTTTTTACTGCAAACGCTCTGTTTATGAGGCTTATGGCAACTTTGACACCAGCTATAAAATCGCTTCGGACTTTGAATTGTTGCTGCGATTCATATACGTTCACAAAATCAAGACCAAATATATCCAGAAAGACTTTGTGACCATGCGTACTGGCGGCCTTTCTACCTCCGGACTGAGCAGTCATCGCCAGATTATGAAGGACCATCGCAAGGCACTCAAGGCAAATCATGTTTCTTCCAATTTCTTTGTGCTCAGCATGCGGTATGCCTACAAGAGCTACGAGGTTCTCAAAGCCCACACCACCGGCCTTTTTGTTAAAGGCAAGAAGCCCGAGGCGATTCATTGAGTTTTCTTTGTAAGTGTTGGCGCCAGAATGGCAATAATTGGGCCGCTCTGACCATAAAATGCCTTTTCCTTGATGCAAAAAGGCGGTAGAATCCTAAATTCTCGCGACATTCAAATAGTAAATGGGCCATTTTGACCACAAAATCTCTCTTGTCGGATGCAAAAAGGCGATAGAATCCTAAATACTCGAGACATTCAAATAGTAAATGGGTCATTTTGACCACAAAATCTCTCTTGTCGGATGCAAAAAAGAGGCTGATTGTAGATTTTCGGCTATTT
>JAZUHM010000240.1:0-2212 GCA_045641725.1 Bacteroidaceae bacterium
CCTTGAATGCCCGTTCACCAACGAGCACATCGTATCTCAGAGCCTTGCTCACAACGGCGTGTGCCTCACCATCACCAATATCGACGGCAACGAATACACAACCACCGCAATGAAGGAGACTCTTGATCGCACAAACCTCGGCAAACTCGAAGTGGGCAGCAAGGTAAACATAGAGCGCTCAATGCCTATCAACGGTCGCCTCGACGGCCACATTGTGCAGGGCCATGTAGATACCACTGCCGAGTGCATCAGTGTAGAAGATGCTCAAGGCAGCTACACCTACACATTCAAATACGAGTTTGACAAGGAGATGGCCCGCAAGGGATATTTCTGCGTTGACAAGGGCAGCGTGACTGTCAACGGCGTCAGCCTCACCGTGTGCAACCCCACCAACGACACCTTCCAGGTCAACATCATCCCATTCACCTTTGAGCACACCAACTTCCACACCATCAAGCCCGGCACCATCGTCAACCTCGAGTTTGATATCCTCGGCAAAATGGTCAGCCGCCTTACCATGCTGGCACAATAATAACCAATAACCTCACCCACCCCTTTCATGAAGAAAATCTTAGGACTAAAAATCATTGCCAATATTGCATTGTGGATTATGCTTGTTGGCGGTCTGGTCTTTGCAATTGGCTTTGGCACAAGCCTGTATATTGCACGCAACGAAGTAACTGTAGAAGTCCAGAATCGCATCGACCGCGACATGGACTACCTCAGCACCTATGTTGACAACAGCCTGCAGAGAGTAGAAGACGTGGCCTACACCTTCAGGTGCAACACCAATGCCCTCAGCAAGCCTATCTATATGGAGAGCGAGGAGTCGCTTTTCGCAAGCATAGAACGAGTGCTCAATTCCAACAAGCACATCTGCGGCATCGCCATTGGCTTCAACAAGAATTACAGTGGCACTCAGGGCGGCAAATACGGCTATGCCGTCTATGTCACCAATGTCAGCGGCAAAAACGAGCGCCTGCAGCTTGGCAAGATTCACGATTACCACGTCAAGGAGTGGTATCGCGAATGCGCTAAGACTGACGCCCCCTACTGGAGCCACCCGTTCCGCGAAACCAGCCAGGGCAAGGTAGTCGCATGCTTCTCTATACCCGTCTACGACAAGGACAACAAGCCCATCGGCGTCATGGCCTTTGACATCGACACCGAGAAATTCCGCCAGAAGTGCAAGGAGGTGGCCTACTACCCTGGCTCAGAGATTACCATTGCCGACCAGGACTTCAGGTTCATCTGCCACCCCAACGACACCTTTGTGCTCAAGCACGTAGGCGAAATCAGCAAATACAGCGAATACAAAGCCAGCGACAGCATGGTAACCATGATGAGGCACCACGAAAGCGGCAGCTTCACCCTGCACGAGGACACCGACGACGAGTCGCTCTTTAACTTCCGCCCCATCCCCCGCACCGGATGGATGATTGCCGTAGAATGCCCCAAGAGCGAGATATTCAAGGGAGTGGAGCGCATGAAGACTCGCACCACATGGATTGCGATTGTCAGCATCCTATTTATGATTATCGTCTTCATCTGGCTCTTCCGACACCTGCAGAAAATCACTCTCAGCAAAGCCAGCATCGAAAACGAGCTCCACATCGCCTCTGCCATACAGATGGGCATGATTCCAAAGCTCTACCCCGCATTCCCCGACCGCAAGGACCTTGACATCTACGGATTCCTCAAGCCCGCCAAGAGCGTGGGCGGCGACCTCTACGACTATTTCATACGCGACGAGAAACTCTTCTTCTGCATTGGCGACGTCAGCGGCAAGGGCATACCGGCCTCATTGTTTATGGCCATCATACGCTCGCTCTTCAGAAACGTGTCGCTCCACAACGATGACCCCGCCACCATAGCCGACGCACTCAACAAAGGCATTGCCGAGGGCAACGACATGAACATGTTCTGCACCATGTTTATCGGAGTGCTCGACCTCCGCACCGGCCGCCTCGACTATTGCAACGCAGGCCACAACGCCCCAGTAGTGCGCCGCATTATCGACGGCAAACTGGTCATAGACTACATCCAGCCCAAGACCAACATCGCCATCGGCATCTTTGCCGACTATCCATACGCCACAGAGACAGCCACCATGCAGCCAGGCGAGGCAATTTTCCTCTACACCGACGGAGTCACCGAGGCCGAGAATCGCAACAAGCAACTCTTTGGCGAAGAAGAAGTCGGATCGTAGCCA
>JAZUHM010000241.1:0-5100 GCA_045641725.1 Bacteroidaceae bacterium
CCGCGCCACTAACTTCGGCAATGAGTTTACCACCAAGCTCATGGCCGCACAGCTCAACCACGACACGCTCAAGACGCTGCTGCCCAATCTGGAGCTCCATCTGCAGGCGGGCAGCGCCAATGTGCTCAGCAATATCGCCAATGTGATGGGCTATGGCTTCGACACAATCAGCGCCAACGTCTATACCAGCCCGCTCACCGGCATTGCGGCCAACGTAGATGTGACTGCGCTGAAGGTAAATCAGCTGCTGTTTGACAAGAGCACGCTGGTCATCACTCAGGGCGCCGACCGACTGAAGCTCAATGCCCGGATAGAGAACACGGCCAAGAAGAATCCTAATAAATTCAAGGCCTCGGTGCAGGGCGAACTGATGGCCGATGGCGGTTCGGTGCTCGCCCGATTCCTCGACAAGGACGGCCGCGAGGGCCTCAACATCGGCACCCGCCTCACGTTGGACGGCCGGGGCGGCATGGCGTTCCAACTCATTCCCGAGGTCTCGACCCTTGCCTTCCGCAAGTTCCACGTCAACCAGGGCAACTTCATAAAGATAGATTCTGCGGGCATAATTACGGCCGACGTCAGTCTCAAGGCCGACGACAACACCTCGCTGCAGCTTTTCTCCGTAGAAAATCCCGATGCCGAGCAAGATATCACCCTCGATATCAATCATCTCAATTTGCGCGACCTCTCTCAGGTGGTGCCGATGATGCCGCCAATGGCCGGATTTATAGACGGCGATGTTCGTTTGCTCAAGCAGAGCGGCGTGCTTACGGCCACCGCCTCGCTCAGCACCACCAACCTCATGTATGACGGCACTCAGATCGGGGCGCTCGAGACCAACCTCTTCTATGCTCCGGATAGCGCCAGCCATTATGTGAACGGCGAAATCATGACCGGCGGACAGCTGGTGGCCACCCTCGAGGGACAGTATCTTGATAAGGAAGGCGGCCTGCTCGATGCGGCCCTCACGCTGCAGGATTTCCCTTGCAAGATTCTTAATCCGTTTATGAGCGACGACGGCTCGTTTGGCATGCGAGGCAGCCTCAATGGCGAGGTGGCGGTCAAGGGCCCGACCGACAAATTGGTCTTTGACGGCAGCATACACTCCGACTCGGTGCACGTCTATTCCGAGCTCTATGGCTTTGACCTCCGCATGGAGGACAAGGATATCAAGATTGAGCGCGGCAAGGTGCTGCTCGACAAGATGATCTTCTATTCTACGGGCCAGAACCACCTCACTATCGACGGCAATGTCGATTTTGGCGACTTCAGCAACCTGGTGATGGACCTCAGCATCAAGGCTTCCGACTTTGAAATCATCAATGCCAAGAAGACGAAGAACTCCTTGGTTTACGGCAATGTGTTCATAGACCTCGACGCCACCCTCAAGGGCAAGCAGGGTCTCATGGTGCTGCGCGGCACCCTGAACGTGCTCGACAAGACCAACGTCTCTTATATCCTGACCGACACTCCGCTGGCGGTAGAGGACCAGTTCGACAATCTCGTGGAGTTTGTGGATTTCTCAGAGGAGGACGACGGCGAAGAGGACTCCAGCGCCCCGATGGAGGGCGTGTTTGTAAGCCTCACGCTCAACGTTGGCGACAAGGCGCACCTCCATTGCGACCTCACGGCCGACGGCAAGAGTTATCTCGACTGCACCGGCGGCGGTAGCCTCAAGATGATGATGTTCCCTAATGGCATGCTCTCCGTCAAGGGCCGCTACAATATTGGCCAGGGCGAGATGAAATACACACTGCCGTTCATTCCGCTTAAAACCTTTGAGTTCCGCGAGGGCAGCTATATCGTGTTTAACGGCGATGTGACCAATCCTACGCTCAATATCACCGCTATGGAGAAGACCAAGGCGGCTGTCACCGAGGCTGGTGGCGCCAATCGCATGGTCAATTTCAATGTGGGCGTGTCTATCACCCGTCAATTGTCGAACATGGGCCTTGAATTCCTGATTGAGGCGCCCGACGACGGCACCGTGCAGGGCGAGATAGCCTCGATGTCGGCCGAAAACAAGCAGCGCGCTGCGGTGGCCATGCTCGCCACGGGCGTCTATCTCACCTCGGCCAACAACGCCGGATTCATGGCCAACAACGCACTGAGCGCCTTCCTCGACAACGAGATACAGAAGATTGCCGGCAATGCCCTCAAGACCATTGACTTCAGCGTAGGTGTGCAGGGCGATGTCAATATGGCGGGAGAATCGATGACCGACTACACCTACCAGTTCTCCAAGAAGCTCTGGAACGACCGCGTGACGTTTGTAATTGGCGGTAAGGTCAGCACAGGCTCCAACGAAAACACCTCGCAGAGTTTTATCGACAACATTTCGCTCGAGTATCGCATCAGTCCTAACTCTACCCGCTATATACGCATCTTCTACACCAACGACAACCGCGATGCGCTCGAGGGCCATTACAATTCGGCCGGCGTGGGCTATATCTTCCGCCGCAAGACCAACGACTTTGGCGAACTACTGTTCTTTAAGAAGCATAAACCATGAAACACCTGTCATATCTCCTGATTTGTGTGTGGGCTACGATGTTTTATTCGTGCTCTACCACCAGCCATCTGCCCGAGGGCGAGACTCTCTATACGGGCATACGCTCCGTAAACTATGTTGACCAGGGCGACAAGGCCATTGAGGGCGACTCTAAGTACGAGGGCGGCGTGATAGTGGCGGTGGCCGGTGCAGTGGGTGCGGTCAAGGATGCCATAAACGGCGTCTCGTCGTCGGCAAAGACCATCTCCGACGCGCAGCTCAGCAAACAGGAACTGGCCGAAATGGCCCAAGGCAAAGATGCCGCGGCCAAGGTGCTGCCCACCGTGAAGGAAGAGATAGAGGCTGTGCTGGCCTATGCGCCAAACAACGCCTTTTTCGGCAGTTCCTACCATCGCACGCCGCTGCCTGTGGGATTGTGGATGTATAATGCCTTTGGCCATAAGGAGAAGGGCCTGGGCCACTGGATGTTTAAGAAATTTGGCAGCGAGCCGGTGCTTGTGTCGGCTGTGGCGCCCGAGACCCGCACCAATGTGGCCGCCCGTGTGCTTCGCAACAACGGTTTTCTGCGAGGCACGGTCGATAATTCCATCTCTTTCAGCAAGGGCGACCCGCGCAAGGCCAAGATTAACTATAATATTCACACGGGCCGCATTTTTACCATCGACACTGTGGAATTTCTGGGCTTTGCGGGCAAGGCCGACAGCATAGTGCAGGCTCAGAAGTCCAAGACGCTGCTCAAGCGCGGCGAGCCTTTTACGGCGGCCAACCTGGTGGCAGAACAGGCACGCATTGCCGACACTCTGCGCAACAAGGGTTTCTATTATTATCAGGCATCGCTGGCCACGTTTAAGGCCGATACGGTGGCGCAGCCCTATAAGGTGCAACTGCGCATGCAGCCTTCCATACCTATGGGCGAGAGGATGATGCACCCGTGGTACATAGGCCGCGTGTATCTCACTGTGCTTAATAATCCGCTCGACACTGTGAGCCATCAGATCCAGATGGTGCGCAGCGGTGGCGTGTATAGCTATTCGGGCAGCGTGAGGCCGGTCAAGGCGGGCGTGATTTTTCGCAATATGCTCCATCGCAAGGGCAGGGTATATCGTGCCAAGGACCAGGAAATCACCCTGCAATTGATCAACAACCTCGGTATATTCTCGCACACCTCGCTCGACTATACCCCGCGCGACACCACAGCCACCTGCGACACGCTCGACGTATATTTCCGCGGCGTGCTCGACCGCCGATACAACACCGACCTCGAACTGAGCGTGGTTGAGCGCAACGGTGACCGCATAGGTCCGGGTCTGTCGGTGGGTTTCAAGAAAAAGAATGCGTTCAGGGGCGCCGAGCAGCTCTCGTTTGACATCTATGGCGCCTATCAGTGGAAGACCAACCTCGAGAAAGACCAGGACCGCCGCCTGCTCAATTCCTATGAGTTCGGTTCTAAGCTGTCGCTTGACATTCCGCGCATGGTATTGCCTGGCATGAACCCGCAGAAACTCCGTTTCCCAGCCACCACCAGCATAGCGCTGGATGCAGAATGGCTCAATCGCGCGGGCTATTACAACATGCTGTCGTTTGGCGCAAGGCTCTCCTATAAGTGGCGCAAGAACTTCACCTCGCAACACACCCTCACCCCCATCTCGCTCACCTTTGCGCGACTGCTCAAGACGAGCGCCGATTTCGACTCTATCCTCTCGATGAACCCCTCGATAGCCGTGTCGATGGAGGACCGCTGCGTGCCAGCCATCGAATACACCTACGCCTACACCCAGTCGAAGCGCCATCGCAATCCCTACACCTGGACCTTTACCATCAAGGAGGCCGGCGCGCTCACCTCGGGAGTGTATGCCCTGGCCGGCAACAGTTTCACCGAGCGCGACAAGAAGATTTTCAATAATCCCTATGCGCAGTTTCTGAAACTGACTACCGAGTTGCACAACGACTTCAAGATCAACGCCACCACCCGATTGGTCACCCGTCTCGGCGGCGGCATAGTCATGGCCTACGGCAACTCCAAGGTGGTGCCCTACAGCGAGCAGTTCTATGTGGGCGGTGCCAACAGCATCAGGGCGTTTCCGATACGCGGAGTGGGTCCGGGCCGGTTTGTGAGTCGCGGTGGCAGATACTCGTTCATAGACCAGACCGGCGACATCAAGCTTGAGGCCAACGCCGAACTGCGTTTCGCGATTTTCGGAGCACTCGAGGGCGCCTTGTTCCTTGACATGGGCAACGTATGGCTCCTGCACAACGATGATGCCAAGGAGGGTCAGATAAAGCGCGAGGATGGCAAGATGAGCATCAGCAATCTGGGCAAAGACCTGGCGCTCGGCACCGGAGCCGGTGTGCGCTACAATCTCGATTTCCTTGTCTTGCGTTTTGACGCCGGCTTTGCCCTTCACGACCCCGCCTCGCACCACCGAGGCTATTTCGACACCGGCCGCCTCTCCCGCCGATGGGCCTTCCATTTCGCCATCGGCTATCCGTTCTAAGCGACCCCAGCCCTATACCTTATTATATTATAATGCGCGCGCGAGGAATGCGCCGCCCTGTAATGGTTGTGAAATGCGACTTGTCGCATTTCA
>JAZUHM010000242.1:0-1951 GCA_045641725.1 Bacteroidaceae bacterium
CAGATGAACTACTGGCCCGCTGAGCCTACCAACCTCACCGAAGCCCACCTGCCGTTCCTCAACTTCATCATCAACATGGCTGGCCGCGCCAACTGGAAAAAGGCCGCCACAAGCTACGGCAAGGTCAAGAACGGATGGACATGTTTCACCGAGAGCAACATCTTTGGCGGCATGTCAACCTGGGGCAGCAACTACTTTGTAGTAAACGTATGGTACAGCGCTCACCTCTGGCAGCACTACCGCTACACTCTCGACAAGGAGTTCCTCAAGCGCGCCTTCCCCGCAATGTATAGCGCCGCACAGTTCTGGATGGAGCGCATGATTGCAGACCGCGGCTACAGCTCGCTCGGCGTCAAGCCCGACGGCACCTATGTGGCTCCAAATGAATATTCTCCAGAACAGGATTCTCACAACACCGAAGACGGAACAGCCCACGCTCAGCAGCTCATCTACTACAACATGAAGGCCGTGCGCGAGGCCATCGACATCCTCGGCGGCGAGGCTGGCGTGACTGAACAGGAAATCGCCAAGCTCGACGAATATCTCCAGAAGACTGACCAGGGCCTCCACACCGAGACCTACACTGCCGAGACCAGCATCAACGGCGGCTGGACCAATCCTCGCAACGGCGTGAAGAAGGGCGACAAGATTCTGCGCGAATGGAAATACTCGCCTTACACAGTCAGCAACGATCCTAACCACCGCCACCTCTCTCACCTCATGGCTCTCTATCCGCTTGACCAGATTTCAAACACCAGCCCCTACTTCCAGCCTGCTGTCAACTCGCTCAAGCTTCGCGGCGACGCTGCCACCGGATGGTCAATGGGTTGGAAGGTGAACCTCTGGGCACGCGCCATGGACGGCGACCACGCCCACGTGATCCTCCACAATGCCCTCAAGCACTCAACCGCATACAACACCAACCAGTATGCCGGCGGCGTATATTACAACCTCTACGACTCTCACTCGCCATTCCAGATCGACGGCAACTTCGGTGTTTGCGCCGGCATTGCCGAGATGCTCGTGCAGAGCCACACCGGCAACATCCAGATTTTGCCAGCACTGCCTGCCGTATGGAAGAACGGCAAGATCAGCGGCATGAAGGCTGTAGGCGATTTTGAGGTTAGCGTAGAATGGAAAAACGGCAAGGCCGACATCATCACCATCAAGTCTAACCAGGGTCAGCCTCTCAACGTATGCTACCCAGGCATCTACGACCGCATGGTCAGTGTAGAGGGCGAGGAAATAGACTGTGCTCCAGAGACTTACGACATTCTCAGCATCCCTCTCCAGGCTGGCCAGACTGCCACCATCGAGATGAACAACCAGGCCACAGCAGTATCGTCGGCCACCACCGACAACCTCAAGGTCAGTGCCACTGCCAGCGGCAACGAAATCACCATCACAGGCTGCGACGTCAAGAAAGTAGTGGCCACCGACACCCTCGGCACCACACTGGCCACAAGCAACAAGGCTACCTTTAGCGTAGCCGTGCCAACCAGCAAGGTGGTGATGCTCCAAATCACCGACCGCAGCGGAAATAAGTACACCAAAAAGGTTCGCATGTAATAATTCCCGGTTTTCAAGCCGACCAAAAGGTCGCTCAACGCCCTGGCTCCAGGAGTTGAGCGACTTTTTTTGCGACCACACATCTCTCGGGACGAAAACATGCCCTTCGGCCACCGCTTTTCACGTCATAGGCAAAGCATCATCCAAAATCCACCCAAACGACTGACATACAAACCGTTAACAGCGCTCTCGCACATTCTTGCTTCGCCCTAAAAAATTCTTGCTTCGAGATAAATTCCGTTCACAGCGCTGTGAACGTTTGTTCACAGCGGTGTGAACGATTGTTCACAGCGCTATGAACGATTGTTCACAGCGCTGTGAACAGAATTTATTGCGCACTTTGATTTTTTAAGAGCGCAGACTGGTGATTTTAGAGCGCAGC
>JAZUHM010000243.1:0-2546 GCA_045641725.1 Bacteroidaceae bacterium
GCCTCACCTCACATTTTGAGAGCAAGCAGCTGCCGGTGCCGCACATCATCGCCGTTTCACCCGACGGCATGGCATACCTGCAGACAGACCTTGGCTCTACCTCGCTCTACGACTCCATCGCCATGGGGCGAAACTCAGGCGGCAACTACTCTCAGACAGAGCAACAACTGCTCCATCAGGCAATTACAGCACTGCCTGCCATGCAAGTACTCGGCGCACAAGACCTCGACACCACATTGTGCTACCCCACACCCGCCATTGACGCCACCTCCATAAACTTCGATCTCAACTATTTCAAATACTGTTTCCTCAAACTATTGCCCGACCTCGAGTTCAACGAACTGCAGCTTGAGCACGACTTCCGCACCCTCACCGACCGCATCCTCTCGCTTTGCTCCGACAGCCCCGCCCTCATGCTGCGAGACTGCCAGTCACGCAATATCATGCTCTCCCAAGGCAAACCATATTTCATCGACTATCAAGGGTGCCGTCTCGGCCCTGTAGAATACGACCTCGCCTCATTCCTCTGGCAATCGTCGGCCCGCTATCCACAAGCGCTGCGCCAAGAACTCATCCAGACCTATGTAGATTCACTCTGCCGGCTGCGTCCCACCGACCCGCAAGGCTTGCGCCGCAACCTGCAGCTCATGGTACTCTTCAGACTGCTCCAAGTTCTCGGCGCCTACGGCTACCGCGGCTATATACAGCATAAGACCTATTTCCTCAACTCCATACCACCGGCCATCGATAACCTCGAGACAACTCTCGCCACCGGCATCGCAAGCCCCTGCCCATACCTTGAGCAACTACTGCACAAAATCATAGCCATCATACGCTCTCAGCAGATGGCAAAAGAATCCCTGGCTGCACCCGCACCAGCCGCTCCTGGCGAGACTACACCCCTCACCGTGACCATCTATAGTTTCAGCTACAAACGAGGTATCCCTGCCGATCCCTCGGGCAATGGCGGCGGCTATGTCTTCGACTGCCGCTCCACCCACAACCCCGGGCGGTACCAGCCCTACAAGCACATCACCGGACTCGATGCTCCCGTCATACAGTTCCTTGAGGAAGATGGTGAGATTCTGACTTTTCTCAGCCATATCTACCCACTCGCCGAACAACACACAGCCCGCTATATACAACGAGGGTTCACCAGCCTCATGTTCTGTTTCGGCTGCACCGGAGGCCAGCACCGCAGCGTCTATAGTGCACAACATCTTGCGCAACACCTCCACCAGCACTTCCCACAAGTGCGCATACACCTCATCCACCGCGAACAAGGCATCGAACAATGGTTTTAAGCCCCTTGGCCGTACTTTAATAAAACACAAACATACGACATGGGCATACCACGCTCCGACATTAAAAACATTATCATAATTATATTGATTCTGCTTTGCGTCAATCTGGGTGTATATATCTATATCCATCGAGATAGCCAGACCAGTGGCGACCATATTGCAGCAAAAGCCGACAGCGCCAGCCATAGCGCACACATCCCTGCAACAAGCGAAAACAGCAACATGTCGGCATTCCCATTTGATCCCAATACCGCCGACTCGGCCACATTTGTGAGACTCGGACTCGCACCTCGTGTTGCACGCGCCATCATCCACTACCGACAGGCAGGCGGAGTTTTTAGAAAAGCTGATGATTTTTCCAGAATATATACACTCAAACCCGCAGACTACCAAAGACTGAAGCCGTATATAAGAATCAACGAGCTATACAGTACCCCCACAGTAAAACAAAAGCACGAAAACTCAGACTTTGCAGAACAACCTGGCTATGCACCAACAAACAACAAACTAAGAGCCGGCCAAACAATAGACATATCCACAGCCGACACAACCATGCTCATGCGCATACCAGGTATAGGACCATATTATGCAAAAAAAATCATACGTTACCGCGAAAGACTCGGCGGTTTTGTTTCGACAGCGCAACTGCGTGAGATTCAGGGACTGCCCGATGATATAGAGCAGTGGACTACGGTAGACACACAAAAACAGACCGCGCCAACCAACCCCATCAAACGCCTCGCCGTAAACCGCATGACTTTCAGCCAATTACTTGCTCACCCTTACCTCGACTACAATCAGGTAAAAGCCATTGTCAACCATCGCCAACACTATGGCAATCTCAGATCACTTGACGACCTGACCAACTACGACGCCTTCACAGCCGAAGATATCAAGAGGCTCAAGCCATATTTGGATTTCTCTTTATAACTTGTTGCTAACACTCTTGATATCTCCGTAAAAATAAAACACAGCCATGTAGATTTGTAAAAACACTCCGGCTTGGCTCTCTACCGTCCCTCGCCGAGCAGTGACCAACACATGTGACTACCAACAATAATTTTCGAGAACTATATACATGTTGTCCCGATATTATTTTAGCAAATTTCGCTCCAAAAATTTTTAAGTGCGCTCTAATTTCAGTTCACAGCGCTGTGAACGATTGTTCACAGCAGTGTGAACAGTTGTTCACAGCGGTGTGAACGATTGTTCACAGCGCTGTGAACCAAAATTAAGTCGCAT
>JAZUHM010000244.1:0-2315 GCA_045641725.1 Bacteroidaceae bacterium
TCCGTACCCCTCTGGCTCTTCGAGCCACCTCCCCTCCTCAGGGGAGGAGACGACTCAATCACCGTCTTTCGTTTTACCGGTCACTAATGATAATTAATGTTTAACTCAATAGAATGCTGCTGGCATTAATTCTTGGAAACGATTTTTCCCTTTGTGTTGACGATGTAGGTGCGGGGGATGCCTCGGGTGGCAAAGAGGTTGTAGATGGTGCGGTTTGGTTGGGGGGAGTAGGGCAGTGTGAGGTTGTGGGTGTGCCAGTAGTCTTGTATCTCGGGGTCTGCCTGGTCACGGGCTATTGCCACAAAGGTGGTGTCGTGGCCATTCTGCTGGTAGCGCTGGTTGAGTGCGGGCAGTTCGCGCTGGCAGTCGATGCAGGTGGTATTGAAAAAGATGACGACACACGGTTTGCCGCCCAATTGGGTTGAGACAAACTGTGTGCCGTCATTCATGGTTATTTCAAAATAGGGGATGTTGTCGCCAACCTTGACAATATCTTCTCCTGGCTGGTCGTCGTCGCTCATGCTGCATGAGGCTGCCGACAAGGGCAGTATGGCTGCGATGAGCATCTTGATGGCTGTCTGGATTACCGACAGGCATTGAGACATGCGTACCGACAGGGCTGGGTAGTGGGGCATGGCGCGGGGTAGGGGTTATCGGATTACGGTCTTGACGCCATCTACCACATAGACTCCAGGAGCGAGGCCCTTGATGCTCTTGCCGCAGTATGCGCCGGCCGCTGTCCAGACACCTGTGCGCTTGGTGGCTGCGGTGGTGTCGGTGGCATCGATGATGTCTGACGCTGTGAGGAAGTAGCGGCCAGCGGTGTTGCCGGCTATGGTGAGCTTGGTGGCCTGGTCGAGTGGTTGCAGGCTGTTGGCATCTTTGTCGTAGAGGAATACTGGGCTCTTGGTCGAGATGTTGAAGCTCAGGGTTACCTCGGCGTCGCTGTCGCTGATGATGCCCAGTGGCACCATGTTGAGCTCGGGACAGAGGTTTACGCTCAGCGACTGGTTGCTGGCAGCAGTATATACTGCGGGCTGGTCGGCGAGGTTGCCATCGACAAAGAGTTCGCAGTCTTCGCTGGCGAGGGCATCGTTGCTTGACTCAGGGCGGAGTGCAATTACTGCCATGCCCATCGTGCCATTGCGCTCGGCGGTGATGGTGATGGTCTCGCTGGTCTCTGGGTCGAAGGCTTTTGAGCGGAGAGCAGGCTGGCTGGTGGCTGCCGGCAGCTGCATGTCGGCTGTGTAGCCAAGGCTTATGGTCTGGGCTGCCTGATCATTCTTGAGCTTGACGAAGAAGCCCTGCAGCGGTGCCACAAACTGTCCGTCGCCAGTGGTGGAGATCCATTCGTCGGAGAGGGCGTCTTTTACAGATACCGTCTGGAGGTTGTTGTCCACAATCCAGTATTTTGGTTCGAGCTGGGTGTTGTGGGCAAAGAACTCGGTCATGTCCATTGGGGCCATGAATGGGTTTGATGCGAGGAAATAGAGGTTGTTGGCAGTCTGGTTGGTGATGGTCTGGTTGATTGCTCCCTTGCCATTGAGGCCGAGGTCGTCGGTCTGGAGGCGGTTGGTGCGGGTGCCAATCTGGGCATCTGGTGCCTGGCCAGTCTGGCCGTTGATGTCGTAGTACTTATAGAATGTGTCGGCCTTTGGCAAGCGCACGAGCACCTTGCTGTCGGCTGGGCGCTTGGTGACAGGGGTGATATAGCCCAGCTCTGGCTTTACGCTGAAGCCGCCTTGTGAGTATGGCACTGCGGCATCGTTATAGACATGCGACCACTCGGCCTTGACATACGACTCTTGTGTGCCGCCGGCCTTGAGATAGACGATGTTGTTGCCGTCGCGGTCCCAGCTGCGCTGGAAGATGGCCGGGCGGAAGCGGTCGTTGATGCCCTCCTGATAGGTGATAGGGTGGAAGAGTGGCGAGAGTTGCTTAGACTCGTTGGTCGGAGCATACCAGTCGCCTGCCACGGTGTTTTTGAGTGGTGAGCCGAGGGTGTACCAGCGCTCTGCGTCGAGCAGATATTCTACCCATGCCTTTTGGTAGGTGAGCATGTGGGCATTGCCCATGCGGGTGGCTGGCATGAAGGTGATGTCCTTGATGGTATTCTCGTAATAGGCATCGGCGGCATAACCCTTGCTGTGAGGCATGGCTACCATGTCGTATTCAATCCAAGGTGTGAGAATCTCGGTGTCCTCGTCGAGTTCGAGGAGGCCCTTCTTGCTGCTGAGTGTGCTGCGCTTATGGGTGACCATGGCGGGGTAGTGGACTGCGCCTGTAGGTATGATGACAAGTCGGAGGCCAAGCGG
>JAZUHM010000245.1:0-8917 GCA_045641725.1 Bacteroidaceae bacterium
AGGAAAGTGACAAGCTCCTCCTTCAGGACATGAAGCCCTGGCTCGTGAAACTCAAGAAGATGACCGAGGTCGGTATTGCGCTGCTCAATCTCAACAGTATTTCAAACGAAAATGAGAAATGGGCCTCTTATTGCACTCAGGTTGAGGCTATTGCCGAGTTTAAGACCAACAAAGAGTATATGGTCGAGGCGCTCGAGGGCATGGGTGAGAATCCTCCTTCAGAATTGCACCGCGTAGAACCAAGCCACAAGTACCTCATGCCGTTTATCGAGTGGATGGAGAAGAATTCCTATGCAATGGAGAGCCCTGAAGAGGCAAAGACTCCATACATTATCGGCAATCGCCTCTTCAGCGCAAACGGTGTTAAGGAAAACGATGGTACAATGTACTTTGAAAATGCACCGGCTGCGCAGCTTGATGGCGAAATTACTATTGTTCTGCCAAAGGCCGGCACTATAGAAAGCGCAGCTATCGCTGCCGCAGTTCTTAAGAACTTTGATGTGACCTATTCGCTCTACGGTAAGACTTTCAAGCCTGTGAAAACCGCAGCCGACCTCCAAGGCAAGCAAGCTAAGTACATCAAAATAGCAAACAAGGGCAAGAAGGCTAAGGAATTGTCTTTGACAAAAGAGAATTTCTGCATCAAGATGCCTGCTTTGCCACAAGTAGAGAGTACCACTATCCCAGAGGGCAGAATCTATGGCAACAACGATGCCTCAAAACTCACCGATGGCAATTACAATACCTTTACATGTCTGTATCGCGACCAGAGAGACGGCGACACTTACACGGTTAAACTGGCAAAGAAACAGCCTGTTTATGATGTGACAGTTGCCATGGGCACAACTAATCGCGACTTTGCCAAGGTGGCTAACGTGCAGGTGTCTGCTGATGGCCAAAACTGGACATCTCTCCCTGTTGCGGGTACTGATATCACCGATATGCGCATGTCAATGCCTGAGATCAAGAAACTCAATGCCGACGTTTCGCTCTGCCATTTCAAGGGTAATGGCTCTGAAGCTCAATATGTGCGTTTTGTGCTCAAAGAATCATTCCAGGAGAAGTGGCTTCGCCTCAATGAGATTGAGATCAATGCTCAATATGTGGCTGCTCAGTATGTAAACACCGCGGTTGCAGGTAGCGAGATTGCCTATAACGCATTCGATGGCTTGGCTAATTCGTCAGTTGCCGGAGCTAAGACTCTCACTTACAACATTATCTCTATGCAGCCAACCTCAATGCTTACCGTCTATGCCCTCGGCGCAGGTTCTGCTGAGGTTACCGCAACCAATGGCACTCAGACGATTTCATTGGGCACAATCAAGGCTGGCGTAAACAAGATTGACATGAGCAAAATCGCTGATGCTACTACCGTAACTTTCAACATCAGCAACCTTTCAATAGCAGAAATTATTAAAAAATAATTATGTATTACGTAAGCAAGACCATTGAGGTTGCCATGGCGCATCATCTCAACCTCAACTACGAGAGCAAATGCTGCAATCTGCACGGACACAATGCTGAAATCACGGTTTTCTGCAGGGCCGAAGAACTTAACGAGAATGGCATGGTTATTGACTTCTCCAAAATCAAAGAGACTGTGTATCAATTGCTTGACCATAAATACGTTAACGATCTTGTGCCGTTTAATCCGACTGCCGAAAACCTTGCAAAATGGATTTGCGAGCAGATTCCCAATTGTTATAAGGTGATATTCAAGGAGTCGGAAAAGAATGTGGCTGCTTATGCTCTTGACAACGACAATACGATATAAGTTGTGAACACATATAGAATTAACGAAATCTTCTACTCTCTGCAGGGCGAGGGCCACTGGGCCGGGCGCCCTGCAGTTTTTATACGATTTTCGGGGTGCAATCTTAAGTGCCCGTTCTGCGACACCGACCATGCGTCTTATACTCTGATGAGCATAGACGACATAAAATCTGCAATCGCTAATTACCCAAGCAACTTCATCGTGCTCACAGGCGGTGAACCATCGCTTTATGTTGATGACCCACTGATTGATGCGCTTCATGATTGTGGCAAATTTATTGCCATCGAGACCAATGGTACGCGCAATATATCGACCAATGTTGATTGGGTGACCCTTTCGCCTAAGGATGGTTTTGTTGAAAATGCCAATGTCGTTATAAAGCATGCAGACGAAGTGAAACTTGTGTTTGACGGTAGCAATATGAATGACATACAGCGCTATTCTTTATTTCCGGCTGACTATCACTACATCCAACCATGCGATACCGGCAATGCAGAATCAAACAAAAAGATACTGGCAGACTCAATTGCATATTGCCTTGAGCATCCCAAATGGTCTCTGTCCCTACAGCAACACAAGATCATTGGCATCCAATAGCGACCGCAAATTCTGTTAATTCGCATATAATCAAGCAAATATCGGTAACACATTGTCACAAAATTACATATTATAACCCTCGGATAAAAATCTTGTAAATGATGGCGCAATTAGTCACGGGGGTCAAGTTTTTTTGTCCTTATTTTATGGAAAAATGTTTGCGGGTTATTGGATTTTTTTGTAACTTTGCAAATGATAATACGAGTTACTGCTTTTGGATTTTTTGATTCGCTAAGTTTTATTAATTCTAAAATATTTTATGTCTAATATGAAAAAGTATTTACTTTTGAGCATTACGGCTTTGTTGCTGGCGTTTGCTTTCTGTCAATCGGTGAGCGCTCAGTCTGTAGCCAAGGGGTTCTACTTCATCAAGAGTGCCTACTCTAGCACCGATGGCAATCAGGCGGTGTATGACAATGGCACGGATGGGGTGTTGAAGATTCGCAATTGCAGCAATGCAAAGGAAGAGATCTTTTTGATTGACACTCGCTTGGACGGCTATTCTGTGAGGAATGTTGCTACCGGACGTTATGTAATTAAGTTTACTGGCACTAACCAGGTGACTCTGGCTTCGGAGCTTGAAGACGATGTCTATCTGGTGTTTGACAAGGCTGGTGACGGCATCTGGCATTGGAAGGACAATCTCCAGTCGAGGTATTACAACTGGAACGGCAGCTCGGTAAACGGCGGTGCTCCGTTTAGTGACAAGTACAACTATCACGATTGGAAACTTGAGGCTGTTTCGGCAGACTTGCTTAAGAATCTGGGCATTGATGCCGATGATATGACCGACCCCAAGGATTCAACTGTGGTTGACCCCAAGGACTCTATAGTGGTAGATCCTATCGAGGAGTTCCTTAATAGCCCTGTTGTTATTCCGGGTTGGAGTATGGACGAGGTGCCTGTGGTAAAGGATGCGCTTGTGCCAGCGGGTTTCTATCGTATCTATAGCGCATATAAGAGCAGCTATGTGATTCCCAACTCATGCATCTACGACGACCAGAACAGCCATATAATCAAAGTTCACGTAATGGATGATAGCAAGAACGATGTGTTCTTCATCTATCCTATCAAGGATGGCCAGTATGTAATCAAGAACCTTGCAACCGGTCGCTATATGGGTCAGTTCCTTACTACCAACTCCGTAGCTATGCTTGAGCAGCGTGACGAGAGTATCTACCATGAGTTTGAGATGACCAAGAACTTTGATTTTCACATCAAGGACAATAAATATCAATACAGCTACAACTGGAATGGTGAGCATGTAAACGCAGCTCCATTCTTTGCGCAGTACAATTTCCACGACTGGAGCCTCAAGCCTGTTTCTATCGAGGATATGGCAAAGTATGGCGTCAAGATTGACACGCTGCCAGCTATTCCTACTAAGCCCGATGCTGCCAATGAGGCTGTCAAGAATGGTTTCTACTATGTACGCTCTGCCTACGATAGTCCTTATGTGAGTGGCGATGTGGTTTGGTATGATTCTCAGGACGAGGGTGTAATCAAGAACCACAATCTCGGTCCCGACAAGGTTGACGTATGGCTCATCAAGCAGTTTGATAATCGCAAATATACCATGCAGAATCTTGGCACCGGCCGCTACATTCAACAGTTTGAGGCCACCAACAGCATCACGATGGGTGCAACCGCGCCTGATGGTGTGTGGATGGAGTTTGACGAGTTTGAGACTGGCACTTACCACATCAAGGATAGTGGCATCAACACCTTCTATAATTGGAATGGCGCGGCAGTCAATGCCGGTGCTCCGTTGTCAAATCAATATAACTACCACGACTGGCAGCTTATCCCTGTGCCTGAGGAAATTCTTGAAGGCTTTGGCGTGAGCGGCGACACTATCGCTCCGGTTGTGATTCCTAAGGACACTGTGGCTTATATCGATGCAGCCTGGTTGAGCCTTGGCACTTCTATTACATGGTATAATAACAATGTGTCGTCGGCATTTACCAAGGGTTATCAGACCCGTGTTCGCGAGGTGTTGCCATTCAAGCGCTTTATCAACCGCGGTGTCAACGCCAGCTGCATTGCGGGCTGCGATGGTCAGGTGGCTTATGCCAATTACTATACCATTGAGCATGGCATCAACGACTGGGGTCACTCAACACCAGTGGGCACTCTCGATGACTATATCAACAATACCAACAATGGTACCTTTGCCGCTTCATACCGCAAGTTGATGGACAAGATTTACTCTGTCAATCCTAAGGCACAGGTGGTGCTCTGCACTCCTCGTAAAGCCTATGGCTTCAACGGCTATCTGCCTGCCAACTGCGAAGATGCTCATGGTGGCATCTATCTGCACGAATACGCCGACCTTATCCGCCAGATTGCAGAATACGAGTCCATCCCAGTGGCTGACTTTTTTGCTCTCTGCGGTAATCAGCGCAATCTCGCCACACTCTCTATCGACCAGGCACTCCATCCAAACGATCGTGGCTATCAGCTCATGGCCGACGTGCTGGTCAAGGCAATGAAAAAGGTGCTCATACACCCAATCATCAACCCTGTGGCTGAGGACGATTTTTAAATATTATAGTCTTAAGATTTCTTGCACAGCAAATAGAATCAACTATTCAACAAAACAACTATAAAACTAAACCACAAAATGAAAAAGATAACATTATTCATATTATTGCTCTCTGCTTCGATGTTTGCTATGGCACAGAGCGTAAATGTACACCAGGGTGACAACTCTGTAGGATTTAACGTGGCCGATATCGACAGCATCACATTCTCTATTAAGGATGCCGAGCATGCGTACGACCCATCAACAGCCAAGGGCTCTGTAATCTGTGTAGATGGTCATTGGCAGAGTCTTGGTACCTCAATCTCGTGGTACAACAATAATGTTTCGACAGCATTTACCAAGGGCTATCAGACCCGTGTGCTGGAGAAGATAGAGTTTTCTAAGTTCACCAACAGCGGCGCCAATGCTTCTTGCCTCAACAGTGCTATCGGCCTTGTGCAGAAGGCAGATTACTATACCATCGAGCATGGTATCAACGACTGGGGCAACTCGGTCAAGGTAGGCACCTTTGACGATTATCTCAACAATACCAAGAACGGCACATTTGCAGCCTCATATCGTCAGCTTATCGACAAAATATATCAGACCAACCCCAAGGCTATCATCGTGCTCTGTACTCCGCGCAAGGCATACGGCTTTGGCACCTATCTGCCCGCTCACTGGTACGACGCCAAGAACGGCATCTACCTCAAGGACTATGTGGATATCATCTATAAGATAGCCGAGTATGAGTCGCTGCCAGTGGCAGACTTCTATCGCTACGGCGGTGGCCAGCGCAACCTCGCACAGCTCTCCATCGACCAGGCACTTCATCCAAACGACGATGGCTACCAGATTATGGCAAACCTCTTGGTAGAAGCATTCCAGCAGGTTCTCATCCCTTAACCCTTAACTCCTAATCTCCTATTTATGAAACTCTACATATTACCACTCGTGGCTTTGATGCTCCTGATAGGCCTCAAGGCAGAAGCGGGCGTACAGGACGCCAAGACTTTGTGCATAGAGAATGTGAGCGGCGAGGTAGTTACCTTTCCGTTGCTGGAGTCGCCCAAGATGACCTTCAAGGGGTTGTATGTGATTGTGCAAGCAACTGCAGCTAATTCGAAGATTCTTAAGTTCAAGGATCTGACAAAGGCATATTTCACCGACGAAGAGACTGCTGTGAACTCAGCTACTGCCACTGACGAAGAAGTCGCAACCCTCAGCAACACAATCGAGTTCAGCAATTTTGCCCCCAACACAGTAATCAGAGTGTATACCCCTTCGGGCATGATAGCCAAGCAGGGGTACACCGACAGCGATGGCCGCCTTCAATTGTCTGTCAATGACCTCCACCGCGGCACATATATTATCAAAGGAGGCAACACCGTGTTTAAGTACAAGAAATAATATCGGGCGGAAACAAGACTACCGCCTCTACAGCAACAAGCGCCGCAATCCGGCGCTTGTTGTGTATAATCCCAAAGAGTTCATTAGGTCTAATGGATTTGGGTTAATAAGATATTTTGCCGTATGATTTTATTTTTGACAAGCAGCCCTTGCGTCGAAGGCAAGGGAGATATCAATCCCGCCAATGGTTTTCGCGATGAGTTGGTGCGGCGTGTGCCGAGAAATGCGAGGGCGGTGTTTGTGACCGCCACGCCCGACAATGTGTCGCAGACAGAGTGGGCAGCTTATTCTATGAAGCAGAACCTGGAGGAGGCTGGTATTGTGTTTGGCTCTTATTATGTGCTCGACAAGAGGAATGCCCACTGTGCTGCAAACTTGGTGATAAACAGCGATTTTGTTATATTAGGCGGCGGGCATGTTCCCACGCAGCATAGATTTTTTGAGGCGCTTGGCTTGGCCAAGTTGCTGCGCAATTACGATGGTGTGGTGATGGGCATAAGTGCCGGCACGATGAATTGTGCCGAGGTTGTTTATTCCCAACCTGAGGAGCCGGGCGAATCTGTGGCAGCCGATTACAAGCGGTTTTTCAATGGTTTGAATTTGACTAAGAAACAAGTGCTGCCACATTTCCAGAAGAGTCTGAGGGCTATTCTCGACGGCAAGCGCCTGATAGAGGATATTACCTTTGCAGACAGCATCGGGCAGACCTTTTACGGCCTGCCCGATGGCAGTTATATCTTTGCAGATGGCCAGACGGAGGAAATCCGTGGCGAGTATTACCTTATCAGGGATGGCAGGTTAGAGCATTTCTGCTAACCTGATATCCTGTGGAGTCGTGAGTTTGATATTTTCTCTATTGCCCTCTACAAGAGTAATGGCATGGCCCATAGCCTCAACCACCGAGGCATCGTCTGTGAATGCAGGGTCGTAGGGTTGCGAATATGCTTTGCGCAGGAGGTTGAGCGAAAAGACTTGCGGGGTTTGCACCATCATCACTTTGCTGCGATTGACAGCATGCGAAGTACCATCGTCATCGAGCAATCGCACTGATTCAATAGATGACAATGCCGGTACCACGGCACCCGTTTTTCGGGCTGTGGAATAGGCGTTGTTTATGACATCAACGCTGACCAGCGGCCGTACAGCGTCATGCACTCCTACAGTGGCATTATTGTCTGGGTGCGTAATGGCAGCGAGCCCGTTTTTGACACTGTGAAAGCGTTCTTTGCCGCCTGTGGTTATTGTGCACGGGATGTCAAAGTGGTGCTCGGCGCAGAGATTTTCCCACACTCCAACATAATCTGGGTGCAAGACCAATATTATCTGCACATGCGGCAGAGCCTCTACAAAGCGCTCTATGGTGCGCATGAGTATTGGTTTGCCGTTGAGCAGCATGAATTGTTTTGGCAGAGGACCGCCCATGCGCAGGCCTTGACCACCCGCTACTATGATCAGGTAATCCATTAGCAGAGCATGCCTTGTGCTACAGAGTCGGCTGTGGCTTGGTCGGTGATGGCTGCAAGCAATGCGAGGGCAAATGGTAGGGCAGATGAAGGGCCGTTGCCAGTGATGATATTGCCGTCAGCCTGTACGCGCTCGGCAGTATAATCTGCGCCTTCGAGACGGTCTTGGAAACCTGGGTAGCATGTGGCTTTCTTGCCCTGGAGCACTCCAAGCTGGCCAAGCACGTATGGCGCAGCACAGATAGCGCACACCAGTTTGCCGTCGGCCATAAATTTATTAACGGTCTCGCAAACCAACTCGGAATTGCGCAGATTGTCGGCACCTGGCAGTCCGCCTGGCAGTACCACCATATCTTCTGTGCCAATCTCGTATTCGCAGGTGGCATCGGCAAGCACCTCTATGCCATGAGCGCCTGCAACGTATGGGTCTTCTGTTACAGATACCATTGTCACTTCCACTCCACCGCGGCGGAGCACGTCAACTACAGTAAGGGCCTCGATTTCTTCAAAGCCTTCTGCCATAAATACTATTGCTTTTTTCATATTTTATAAAATTTAAGTCTGTGTTGGAAACAGGATTCTAGAAATTGCCATTTGCAAAATTGCGCTCAAATTCATTCATCTTGGCATTGAATGCTTTTTGGTCGAAAGGCTTGCCAGCTTTGGCGGCTTGGATTACGTCGCTCACAAACATTTGCCAGCGCTTGGCATAATACCCTTCAAGCAGTCCGCTCCAAGTGCGGGAAGCGTAGTCGTTGAGTGATTGCGGAGTCTCACCCCAAGTGGTGAGAAGCGTTGCGGCGTTGCGGCGATAATAAATTTTCTCATCAGCATCTTTGCCAAATTTTTCAGCATTGTTAATCCATTTTTGGAATGAGAAGAATTGGTGATGGCCAAGCAATGACTCCAGTCCCTCAAGGGCGTACATCATTTTGTTGCCAATGATTTGGAGTTGTGCCGTGTCGCCCTTTTCGTATGCTGCTGCAAAGAGGTCTCTCCATGCCATAAAGTCATTTGATAGGCATTGGCGCCCTATGTTTACAACATCAAATCTTTGTGCGTCAGTCATCTTGCTGAATTCTGGTTGTGCGTCGGTCATTTTGTGCCACACTTGTTTGAGCACAGCATTATTATAATGGTACGCGGGAT
>JAZUHM010000246.1:0-4788 GCA_045641725.1 Bacteroidaceae bacterium
AGAATAAATATAGCAAAAAATCGTGTCTGGGAAATTACAATGATTGCGCTCAGAAAAATGTTTTGCGCGCCCTCATTTTTGCAAACTTCGAGATAAATTCTGTTCACAGCGCTGTGAACGTTTGTTCACACGGCTGTGAACGATTGTTCACAGCGCTGTGAACGTTCGTTCACAGCGCTGTGAACTAAAATTAGCGCGCACTTTGATTTTTTTAGCTCGGTGTTTGTGGATTTTTGCAGGGGTTTTGTTGCCGCATGCTGGCTCTGCTGCGGCGGCTGGTTGCGAGTCAAAAATAAGTCAATCTCTGATTAATCTGCGGCTTGGGGCAGAATTTCTCGCGCCATGTGGCTATCTGCGGTTGCGCGGGGGAAAATTGTGATTTTTGTACGATTATCGGCGGCAAAATTTGGTCGCTTGGTGAGATATTGCTATTTTTACCCACAAATTGTAAAACAAGCTAATTATGAAACGTTTACATAAGTTTTTGGCAAGCTTTTTGGCCGCCTCGATTTTGACTGCGGGCGGCGCGGTGGCTCAGAATTTTAAGGTTGAGGACCGCGAGTTGTACGACTTTTTCCAAAACATTCCTGTGGATTATTCTGTCGGCAGCAAGCGCAATGTCGGCTCGGCCAAGTCGGGCTCGCTCAGGAGTTTGCGCCCCGACCATGTCAACAATCAGGCTACCAACTTCTTCCCGCCCATCTTCAACCAGAGCGGCGGTTCGTGTGGCTCATCGGCCAATGTGGCATACATGCTGTGCTATGAAATCAACTCGCTGCGCAATCAGGACGGCAAGCACAACCCTGACTACCAGTTTCCAAGCCATTTCACATGGCTCACCTGCAGCAACTCGTGCCCGGAGAGCACTATGGCCATCAACAACGGTATTCCGAGTGTGACCGACTACGGCGGCCAGACCTATTCGCGCTATTTCGGACTTCAGGACACTGAGGAGAAGGACGTGGGCTGGATGCAGGGCTACGACAAGTGGTTCAGGGCCATGAACAACCGCGCCCGTTCGATGGGCAAGTTCCAGTATGGCCTTGACACCCCCGAGGGTATCGAACTGGCCAAAGACTGGCTCTGGAACCATTGTGGCGACGAGGACTTCCAGTCGGGCGGCGTGTTTGTGATAGGTGTGGCAGCCGGTCCGGAGTTTACGCTGTTTCCCAACACCGCGGCCAATCAGGAGGCCGGCGTGATGGGTCATCACTATGTGACCACCTGGGGCCCTCAGTATAACCACGCCCTCACCGTGGTGGGCTATGACGACCGCGTGGAGTTTGACCTCGACAGCAACGGCGTGATAGGCGAAAAGGAGAAAGGCGAAACGGGCGCCTGGATTATCGCAAACTCCTGGGGCACAGGCTGGTGCGACCAGGGCACAATCTATTGCCCCTATGCCTACACCTACTGCGTGGGCCTGTCGGGCTCGGCCTGGGATCCCGCATTCTATCACCCCCGCAAGAACTATCGTCCGCTGCGCACCATCAAGCTGCTGATGGACTACTCACGCCGCCCCGAGCTCTGTCTGGGCGCCGGCATTGCGCTCGACACCGCAGCCACAGCGCCCGAAATCAGCACCACATTCTCTCACTTTAACTACACCGGTTCCGCCAAGCAAGGCAGCAGCGACATTCCGATGCTGGGCCGCTGGGCCGACGGATATCACCACGAGCCGATGGAGTTTGGCTACGACCTGACCGACCTGACGGAGAACTTTGACCGCACCAAGCCGCTCAAATATTTCTTCTACATCAATACCAAATATTCGGCCTCGGGCAAGGGAAATATCTACAAGGCCTCTATCATTGACTACGAGTTTGAGCGCGAGGGCATCGAGATACCTTTCCGCATCGACACCGTGGCCATTCTCAATCGCGGCAAGACGACCATGATAAGCGTCGTAATCCCAGGCGAGCAGACCTATAAGCCGCTTAACCTCGAGCTGCAGGGCAGCCGCCTCACTTGGCAGGCCCCGCAGAAGTCCAATCTCAAGCTTAAGGGCTACCGCATCTACAATAGCAAGCAGCTGGTGGACGAGGTTGACGCCAAGACTTTGAGCTACGACCTGGTGGGCGACATCAGCGGCTCATTTACTGTGGTGGCAGTCTATCAAACCGGCGGTTATGACAACGAGTCTGCCCCGAGCAACGCCGTACGCCGCACAGCTACCGTAGATATGCACACCAACAAGGTGATGGAGCTGCGCCAGTCGGCTGTCACTATCCGCAACGCCACCCAGCAGCCACTGCCAAGCGCAACCATCGAATTCTGGCTCAAGCCCAATTCCACTACAAGCTACAATCAGCAGATTGGTCCCGGATGGGGCACATTCCTTTTCCACACCACTTACGGCGGAAACATCTATGTGGGCTGGAATACCGACGACAGAATCATGTCAACCGCAAATCTTTTGCCTACCAACACATGGACCCACGTGGCCGTCACGATAAATAATAATGTGATGACCCTCTATGTGAATGGCGAGAAGAAAAATACACTGACATCCTCAAATTATTCAGGCCTTGCGGCCATGGAGTCGCTCCCTATCGGCGACGGCCACTATAAGTTCGACGGCAAAATCGATGAGTTCCGCGTTTGGAGCACTTGCCGCACACAGGATGAGATTAAGGCCAACATGCGCACCGCTATAGCCAGCCCCGGCTCGCAATCCGACCTGCTTGTCTATCTTAACATGAACACCCAGCAGGTTGGAAGCGACATAAAGCTGTTGGAGTACGGCGGCGGCAACGATATAGACATCAGCACCACACCGGGCCTCACAATATCTGAGGACAACACGCTCCTCAGCAGCGGCACAACAATATCCAAGGCAGATTTCGTGCTTAGCGCAGCGACTATAGCCAAGGGCGAGGCCGTTGTGGCCAATCCGCAGCTCACACTCAACGCAGCAAAGACAGAGTGGCAGGCTCCGGGCTCCAATACTCCCGCAACTACCCTCACCCGACCCACATTTATCTACGACAAGGCCGGCACCTACGACATTACCCTCAAGGCCTATGACGTTAACGGCAAATCGGTGGAGGCTACCAAGCAGATTGTGGTGCTCGAAGACGTGCTGCCGGTGGTAGATTTCGAGATAGCCACCGACAATGTGCCGGCCGGCGACCGCGTGAGCTTTGTCAATCGCACCAAGGGCGCCAACTGTGTGTATAGCTGGGCTATGCAGGGCGCAGACAACGAGACCTCTGCCAATACCAACGCCAGCGCCATCTATTCAGAGACAGGCCGCCACGCCGTAACCCTGACCGCCACCAATAGTGCCGGCTCGGCCTCCGCTACCAAGTACGTGACTATCAAGAATACCCTGCCCGCAGTTGCCTTTGACGTAAATCCTGCCACTGTGGTTGTGGGCCAGAAGGTCGGTCTGGTAGATAGAACAAAATACGAGCCCACCAAATGGATGTGGACCATCACCAACGAACGCCACAACATAGGCATCAACGGCCAGAACTATGAATTTGAGCCTACAGCGCCGGGCGTTTATGACGTGAGCCTGACCGCCACCAACGATGTGGGCACCAGCACCGCTGTGCAGAAAAAGGCAATCTTTGTGAGCAACGCCGATTCGCAGAACGGCCTCAATTTTGTGGGCGGTGGCGAGCAGGTGTCGTTCAAGAGCCCGGTCACCGGCACTACCAAGGCCTTTACCATCGACTATTGGCTCTATCCTATCTCGCTGGCCGGCGCCGCCAATCTCAGTAGCGACGACGGCATCTTCAAGATGACCACCGCTGACAACGGCGAGACCACCCTTGCAATCAATGGCAAGAGCGTGGCATCGGGCGAGGGCTATGTGGTGGCCAATGAGTGGCACCATTATGCGGTTACCTATAAGTCGGGCACGGTAATCTTCTACCGCGACGGCCAGAAGTTTGTGCAGCCATCGGCTCGTCTGGCTCTGAGCACACCAGCCTGGGCCGGCAATGTCACTATGGGCGACACCGAGACTCCGTTTAACGGTATGATCGACGAGTTCCGCTTCTGGAATAAGTCGTTGGTGCTCAGCGAACTGCAAGAGACCTGCAACGCACCGATAGCAAACCCAGATTCAATGCGACAGAATGGCAATCTGGTGATTTACTACGACTTCAATCAGTCGTCGGGCAATGTAGAATGCGCCACCGACGCAGCCTATCTTGGCACCCGCACCGGCTTTGGCCCCGACGGCGATGCCTGGACCTCGTCGCAGGGCGTCTTTACCCTCGATTTCTCCGAACTGGCGGAAGAGAAAGACGTCACCTCCGACTATCTCACCAACTGCAAGGCGCCGTTTATTCACACCGACAACAGAGTCAACACGACCAACTATATCAGCCGTTTCTATGAACTGGAGACCGGCACCAAGCAGTCGGGCTGGATTTTGGAAAACGCCGTGACCAATGGCAATATCACCACTGGCGTATATGTAGATACTTACTACAACAGCGACCTCACTTGTGCGACTGGCGAGCTCGGCTTTGCCAATGAAATCAGCGACCACCGCGCATACCAGACCGTCACTCTGCCGGCCGGCCATTATACTCTCAAACTCACGCCTCACAGCAGCATGTTCTCAAGCAGCGGTTCTTATATCGTGGTAAACGAGGGCGACACCTTGGTTGGCCACAAGGCCTTGCAAAACGCCATGGCCTATGCCTCGCTCGACGATAAGCAGCTGGAGTTTGACATCTTGGAAGACGAGACCCAGGTGTCGCTCGGCTTTATCTTTAACATGAACAATAAGCGCACCGTTGCCATCAGCCAGATTACGCTCATGCAGCT
>JAZUHM010000247.1:0-4777 GCA_045641725.1 Bacteroidaceae bacterium
ACTGCCAATAATGATGCCTTGAGTGTTTTTAGAAGCAGGAAGGCCGTCCAAACCGTAGTAATCAGGTGTGGTCTCAGCAGAACCGGCTGCAAAAACTGCTGTTGGCTCAATGTCAAAATAGCGGTCCATTTCCTGATGGCGATTCTGATACCACTCTGCCACCATGTTGACCTCAGAATACAAATCATCTACCAGATTGCAAGGTTTATACTTCTGCGAGTTGCACCATTCGTTTTGTCTTTGCCAGGCTCCACTCTCCACAAACAGACGGGCATAGTCATACAGACGGTCAGCCACAGAGTCGTAGGCAAATGCGCCCTCACGCAACTCTATCCAGCGGTCCTTTAGCATTTGCTTAAACTCGGACTGATGAAAACATGTAGAAAACAAACCTACCGCACTTTTTTCTATATCGCGCACTGACCAGTTAGAATAATTGCCGTTATAATAACTGCCATTCCAACTGCCGCCCAGCGAGGTGTCAAGATCCCATGGCGAGATAATGAATCGAGTCTTGTTGCCATCGGCCTGCACATTGCGAATTGAGAAAATCTGATTCTTATTGCCCCAGTTGTCTGCAATACTCATTGCCATTACCAACAGGGTATAATCCACTATATTTTCAATATAAAAATGCTCTTTTATATATTCATAATTACCTATATTGTCATAAAAATCCAGCAATGGCTGCCAAGCTGCCATGCCCGGATAATCCTCAGGCTCCGACAACTCCCAAGCATCGTGATATTTCACCACGCACACTGTAGAATCCACAAAGAATCCTGGCGTATTCTGGTCGCCATAGCTATTGGTGCCATGCTTAAACTGTACACCGCGTATGGTCACGCTGCCGTCCTCGTTAATCTGAGGTTTCTTTAGTTCAAGCAACTTGCGATTGATGCGGTCGGTGAGACAATAGATGCCCGTATAGTTCTGATTGATATAAACCTCCACGAAACGACCTTTGGTTGCATTGCGACTGCCAAAGTCGGTGTTGTATGGCAGCGGACTGTAAGCTGTCCATATATCAAAAACCGTACGATTGCGCATATTGATACGGTCAATAGCCATTGCATCCAGAATCCAGGAAGAACAACTCCTGATATCAAGCAATGCCGAGTCAATCTCTGTACCATCCGCCTCACGCAATTTCATATTAAATGAAGGCTTGGACATATATTGCTTTGCGGTAGCACCGCGAGTCTTAAACTGCGCAGGTAGCTCTACGGCACTGCCATCGGTATCAACCAATTTCATCGTACCAGCCACATACTCCATGTCACGCTGAAACTTACCAGGAAAATCCACATAAAGCACAGGCAATTTCTGTGCCACACAATCTGCCACAATGCCTAACAGGCAAATAAATAATAATTTTTTCATTGTTTAAGTAAAATTTTTCAATAGGAAATGCAAATTTCGTAAAGATAATCGAGAAAATCAAGAAAAATGCCCAAAAGATAGCCATTTTGTCACAAAAAAAACCGCACCAATGCTCCATACCGCGCCCACAAATACCGTGCAAAACACCACAAAATGCGCATGAATTTCACCTAAGCGCGTGCTAATTTCTGTTCACAGCGCTGTGAACGATTGTTCACAGCGCTATGAACGATTGTTCACAGCGGTGTGAACGTTTGTTCACAGCGCTGTGAACGGAATTTAAGTCGCATCTAAGTTTTTTTACCTCGAATTTAAGGGATGAAACTGCGCATAAAATCCATCAGACAATGCACACGGCTAACATATAATCAGCCAAACCAAACGCACAGACATACAATCTGACAATTATCTGGCACCCCCTACCCTATACCTTATATTATATATATATAAACAGACCAGAATTAGCACCATGTTTACAATATTTGCACTATGGCGACGAATATTCATTGATTTTGGAGCAATAATTTGCCCAAGTCAAAATAATTAGCAAACTTTGCATACTAAATAGCGGGCAGCGGCGAAAAATCGCAGTCAAGCCTGGCAAAAAAGAGACAAAAATATTTTAATCACTAAACAGATATGTCAAAATATTTAGTAGAAGACTCGCGCAAGGTAACCACCCTGCGACTCAAAGAGATGAAGGCACAAGGCAAGAAGATTGCCATGCTCACAAGCTACGATTATACCATGGCCAAACTGGTGGACGAGGCCGGTGTTGACGCCATCCTCATTGGCGACTCTGCATCAAACGTGATGCTCGGCAATACCACCACCCTGCCTATCACCATAGACCAGATGATCTACCACGCCAAGGCCGTTGTGAAGGCCACCTCGCGCGCACTCGTTGTATGCGACATGCCGTTCGGCTCCTATCAGGTCAATGCCACCGAAGGCGTGACCAACGCCATACGCATCATGAAGGAAACCGGCTGCGACTGCGTGAAACTCGAAGGCGGCGAAGAGATTATCGACACCGTCAAGAAAATACTTGACGCCGGCATACCCATCATGGGACACCTCGGTCTGCGTCCGCAGAGCATCAACAAATACGGCACCTTTGCCGTACGCGCCAAGGATGACGCCGAAGCCGAAAAACTCATCCACGACGCCCACCTGCTTGAAGACGCAGGCTGCTGCGCTATCGTGATAGAGAAAGTTCCGGCCACTCTGGCAGCCAAAGTCGCAAGCGAACTGTCAATCCCTATCATCGGCATTGGCGCTGGCCACGGCGTTGACGGACAAGTGCTCGTGCTGCAAGACATGCTCGGCATGGATCGCGGATTCCATCCAAAATTCCTCCGCCGCTACGCCGACCTCTCCAACATCATCACCGACGCAGTCGGACAATATGTTTCCGACGTCAAAGCCGTCACATTCCCCAACGACCAGGAAGAATACTAACCCCCTCACACCCGCAGATAATCAGCAAAAAGAGCCTTGAGACAACGATGTTTCAAGGCTCTTTTTGGCGAATTGGAATACCAAACGGCTGACAACGTCACTCCATCGCGTAGGTATGGACAGAATTAGCCTGCGCAGCGGGCAGATAATTGATGCCCCACCAGCACATCTGGAGACAACAGAACGCAAAAACCAGCAATGCCAACGCCAGCTTGCGATTAAGCGGATACGCCTGGCGCAAATGGACGTAGCCAAGGTACAACAGCCAAGTAGCCGCGGCCCACGTTTCCTTAGGATCCCAGGCCCAGTAATGTCCCCACGCCTCTTTTGCCCACAAAGCCCCAAAGAGCATGCCGATAGTCATAAACGACAACCCCACAAACACAAGATTGTCAATGGCTTTCATCCATTGCTCGCCCTTTTCACCTATCTTCTTGCTCACAAGCATTGCAACCGCCATCAGCACCGCGGCACCCATCAGGGCATAACAGAACATATAGATTATAACATGGGGCGCAAACCACGGCGACTGGAGCGCAGGCATCAGCGTCTTGTTGTGAATCTCGGGCTTAAAGACATTGATACATATAAACACGAGCGCCAGCAACGTAGAAAAGGACAAAATCCATTTATATCCGTACCTTATATATATTATAACGCCAGCCAGCGGCAAGAATGCGCTGTACCACAATCGCGTCTCGCCCATAGTTTGCAGCGGCGGGCGCTCAAGGCTAATCCACAGCGCTGCTATGAAAGCGTAGAACACGGCCAGACCCACGAAAGTCAGTGTCTTGGCCAGCATGCGCCTGTTCCGCCACGCTGCCCACGCTCCTGCTGCCCACAAGAGCAAAGCCGGCAATGCAAAACACAAGAAATGATTCCAACTAATCATGCTTCCTCCCTCCTGCCGCGACAAACATCCACACAGCGCCGGCCAGCATTACAAAGATACCACCATAAACAAACGGCAGCCAGGGATCTTTCACCAGCTCCAGCACCGAAATATCGCTCCATCGGCCCTTGCTATTGTCATAACTGAGTTGATATATTTTCCAACCGCTCATTTCAAACGGCTTGTTGACTTCTATGTCGATATTCTTGAGCTTCTCGCCGTTTCTTGCGCAGATATCCACGTTTGAAGTGAAGCGCTTTGGCTCGCACTCGGGCATTATAATCGAGAGGGCGCTGTCAATCTGAATTGTCTTGTACGAAAACATGTAGGAGCCGCAGCTTACCCACTCGGCGGGCCTGCCGTCCACACTTACAAGCGCAGCGGTTGTGGCTCCAGGCTTGCGCCAAGGTGCGTAGCCAATGGTCTCGCCGTCTATATACGGAGCGCAATAATCATACAGCGCACTTACTTCAATCTTGTGGCCAAGCAATTCGCCGCACATCGCACTATCCTCCAGCACAAGCTCAGCGGGAGTTTTTTCAAACACCGTTTTGCAGTTATTATTACTAACAACCACAAGTTTAGGAGGATATTCCTCAATGGTAAAGCGATTTAACCTGATAGAAATATCGAGTTCATGAACTTTATCTTCGTTGTCAATGGCGCGCCACTCGCTGTTATCCTGCACCAAGGTCATGCGGAGCTTCTGCATATCGGCGTTGCCAAGCGTTGCACACACAATCGCCACAAAAAGTCCCAGGTGATTGAGCAGAAAAGGGACGCTCTTGAAACGCTTGATGCAACTAAGTCCAAGAATTGTGGTCAACCACGCATATAGCAGCACAAATGGCCAGGCGCAGAGCGTACTGCTGTCGCATGTGATGCCGTAAACCACGGTCGCAAGCGCGGCGGTAATTATCACTGGCACAGCAGCTTGCGCGGTCATCGTCCATCTAAGGAAATACACCCTGCTGCGAAGACAATAAAGCGCACCAATAGCCGTCAGATACACTCCCAGCAGAATTATATTCGCAGGCCACG
>JAZUHM010000248.1:0-20814 GCA_045641725.1 Bacteroidaceae bacterium
CTGTGAACAATCGTTCACAGCGCTGTGAACGGAATTTATTGCGCACTTAGTTTGGATAAGAACGAAATAAAAGAAAAAATCACCGCACGATTTTAATTTCATCGTGCGGTGATTTATTATATTCTGAATAGAAAAATTGTCGCTCTATTGGAAAGAAGCGCCCACAATATCAAGAAGTTCTGCCGTAATTGCAGCCTGACGGGTTTTGTTGTACATAAGGGTAAGGTCGTGCAGCAATTCGTCGGCATTGTCGGTTGCTGTCTGCATGGCTATCACACGTGCAGAATGCTCGGCTGCAAGGCTGTCAAGTACAGCGGTATATGTCTTAAGCGAAACGCATTTTGGAATCAACGCCTCTACCAACACATCTACAGATGGCTCAATTATATAATCTAATGCTGGCCCCTCGGTCTTTTCTGCGGAAGCTGCCTGCACACCAGAGAGATCTACTGGCAACAGTGCCTCGGTTGTTACGATTTGGGTGGCAGTGTTTTTGAAATGATTATATACGAGAATTACCTTGTCAACCTCGCCATTCTCATATTTTGTCATCAACTCACTTGCTATTTCAGCGACGTCGGCATATTGCGTCTTGTCGAGAATTGCAGAATTATTTGACTTGAATTTAAAGCCCATCTTTGCCATCTTCTCGGCAATCTTTGCACCGATTGGAATGACTTCGATGTTTTCCACATTCTGCGCTTGCAATTCTGCAATAGCATTTTGTGCGCCTTTAATTACGTTTGAATTAAATGCGCCGCAAAGACTTGAGTTTGATGAGATGCAAAGCACAACTGCATTGCGCACTGGGCGAACCTGAACGTATGGAGAAGGTATTTCCTCGCCGAGCTCACCCACAAAACGCGACATCATTCCATCAAGACTGCGCTGATATGGGCGCATATTCTCAATTGCAGTCTGAGCCTTGTGCAGTTTTGACGAAGCAACCAGTTTCATAGCACTCGTGATCTTGCGAGTACTAGAAACTGAATTGATTCTTATTTTAACTTCTTTTAATGAAGGCATAATTTAGTTTGTCAATAGATTATTAAGCATACTGACCTGCGACGTCGGCAGCAACCTTGCGGATAGCAGCTTCGACTTCGTCAGTAATCTTACCAGCCTTGATTACATCGAGCACAGTTTCCTTATAAGAAGCGCGCATAATCTGGAGGAAATTGTCCTGGAATTCAGCTACGCTTGTCTGAGGAACATTGCTGAGCAAGCCCTTGATGCCACAATAAAGAATGGCAACCTGTTCTTCTACAGGCATTGGGCTATACTGCTTCTGAATCAAGAGTACATTGTTCTTGCGACCGCGGTCAAGAGTCATGGCAGTCACAGGGTCCATGTCGCTTGAGAACTTAGAGAAGGCCTCGAGTTCACGATACTGCGCCTGGTCAATCTTCAAGGTACCGGCAATCTTCTTCATACTCTTAATCTGAGCACTACCACCTACACGGCTCACAGAAATACCTACGTCAATAGCAGGGCGCTGGCCTTGATTGAAGAGGTTAGAGTCAAGGTAAATCTGGCCGTCGGTGATAGAAATCACGTTGGTTGGGATGTATGCAGATACGTCGCCGGCCTGAGTCTCGATGATAGGAAGAGCTGTGAGTGAGCCACCGCCCTTGACCTTGCCCTTCATACATACTGGGAGGTCATTCATCTTTTCAGCCACTTCCTGCTGTGCATTAATCTTAGCGGCACGCTCGAGCAAACGACTATGGAGATAGAATACATCACCAGGATATGCCTCACGTCCAGATGGACGACGGAGCACCAGTGATACCTCACGATAAGCAACAGCCTGCTTAGAAAGGTCATCGTAAACAACGAGAGCATGCTTACCACGATCGCGGAAGAACTCACCGATGGCTGCTCCTGCAAATGGAGCATAGTAAAGCATTGAAGCAGGCTCGGCAGCTGTAGCAGAAACTACGATAGTGTATTCCATTGCGCCGTGCTCCTTAAGGGTCTTGACGAGGTTGGCAACAGTAGAAGCCTTCTGGCCGATTGCAACGTAGATGCAATATACAGGCTCGCCCTTGAGATAGTTCTCGCGCTGATTGATAATGGTATCGATAGCAATAGCGGCTTTACCTGGCTGGCGGTCACCAATGATAAGCTCGCGCTGACCACGACCGATAGGAATCATGGAGTCAATAGCCATTAAGCCTGTCTGCAGCGGCTCGTTAACTGGCTGACGAAAAACAACACCAGGAGCCTTGCGGTCCAAAGGCATCTCAAACTTCTCGCCACCAATAGGTGCACCGCCATCGATAGGCTCACCGAGTGTGTTGATCACGCGGCCAACCATATCTTCGCTTACCTCAATAGAAGCAATACGGCCAGTGCGGCGAGCGATATCGCCTTCCTTAATGCCTTCAGATGAGCCAAAAAGCACAACGCCCACGTTGTCTTCCTCAAGGTTCATGGCAATAGCCTTGGTACCGTTTTCAAACTCAACGAGCTCATTTTCGGTTACATTAGTAAGGCCGTACAAACGAGCCACACCATCAGAGATGTTAAGCACTTTGCCGACTTCCTCAAACTGGATGTCTGTCTTAAGACCCTCAAGTTCATTAAGAAGTACGTCAGAGACTTCGCTTGGTTTTATTTTACTTGGCATGATTTTTAATTATAAATTTTGTTATAAGAATTAGAATGGCTGTAATCAGACTATTTGCTTGCGAATGGCACGCAATCGTCCCGCGATGCTTGCATCAAGACACTTAGAGTCGTACTCGAGTACGAAGCCACCGATGATTGCGGGGTCAATAGTTACAGCAAATTCCACTTCCTTCTGAGTCTTACCTTCAACAATGGCTTTAATCTTGGCCAAGGTTGAATCGTTGAGTTTAGTTGGCACAGTCAGCTGACACTGAATAAGATTTTTGTGCTTGCGATATGCGCTTATAAAATCTTGAGCAATGAACTGAATAATATCTACACGTCTGTTTTTAAGTACCATCTGGAAGAATCGCTGAAGACAATCAGACTCGGTCTGGCCTGCTGCGACGCAAAGGAGATGATATTTTTTTTCAGATGCGAGAACAGGGTCATCCAATGTTGCTCTGAGCTTTGGCACTTTCTGAAAAGAGTCCTTCAACATCGTCATACCCTCATACACTGCTTCAGCCTCGCTGTGCGCCAAGGCAAACTTCAGCAAAGCCTTTGTGTAACGGGAAGATACAATTCCTACATCCATATTTTCGGAACAATATTAAATGATAATTATGAAGTTCTACTTTTCTTCAGAAATCTGACTCAAAATCTGGTCAATCCACTGTGATTGTTCTTCTTCCTTCTGCAATTCGCGAGAAAGAATCTTTGCGGCTATCTGTACAGAAAGGTCTGCTACCTGATTGCGAAGTTCGCGCTGAGCATTTTCTGTTTCTGCTTGAATCTGGCGACGTGCATCCTCGATGATGCGATTGGCTTCCTCCTGTGCTTTAATCTTGGATTCTGCAACAATCTGGTCACGAGTTTGTGTAGCTTCTTTTAAAATCTGTGACTGCCGCGCTTGAGCCTCTTGCAACAAGGTCTGACATTCAGCCTTGATATTGGCTAACTTTTCATTGGCCTGACGTGCGCTGGACAACGACTCATCAATATACTGCTTACGCTTCTCAACCATACCGGTGATGGCTGGGAAACCATACTTAGCCAATAGTGCAAACACTACCAGAAAAGCAATAAGCATCCAGAAGAGCAATCCAAAGTCAGGTGTTAGGAATGACGGCATATTATTATTGTTTTAGCCTTGATGAGAACTTTCTATTACTGGAAATTACAGAGCAGACATACGATAACTGCGAACAATGCAACACCTTCCACGAGAGCTGCGATGATAATCATATTCATACGAATATCACCCTTTGCCTCTGGCTGACGAGCAATAGCTTCCATTGCACTGCTACCAATCTTACCAATACCAAGGCCTGCACCAATAGCTGCAAGACCAGCACCAATACCTGCACCAATCTGAGCAATACCAGTTGCGGCTTCTGCAAGTAAAGAAATTAATGACATCATAGTTTTAAAGTTTTTAATGATTAATATTTTGATTATTATTTATTCTTTTCAATTATTCTTCGTGTTCTTCAGGATGTGCAAGGCTAATAAATACCGCGCTAAGCATTGTGAACACATAGGCCTGGATGAATGCAACCAGCAATTCAAGACAGTTCATGAAAACCATCATCACCACTGACACAAAACTCAAGCCTGAGCCAATGCCGACACCCATTTGACACGAGATGAAGATTACGCACACAAGCGACAGGGCAATTGCGTGACCTGCAAAAATATTTGCGAACAAACGCACCATGAGAGCAAATGGCTTGGTGAACATACCAAATATCTCGATCACAGGCATCATAGGTATTGGCACCTTGAGCCATGTTGGCACTTTGGGCCAGAAGATATCAAGCCAATACTCCTTGTTACCACCTACGTTGATTGCAATAAACGTGCAGATTGCAAGCACAAAGGTAACTGCAATATTGCCAGTGATATTGGCGCCGCCAGGGAAGATTGGAATCAATCCCAAAACATTGCTAAAAAATACAAAGAAGAATGCTGTAAGCAAATATGGAGCATATGGTCTATAGTGCTTTTCGCCGATAGAAGCTTTGATGATGTCGTCATTTACCATCATCACAAACATCTCCATCAAACCCACAAATCCCTTAGGTGCTTCACTGTCTGGAGTCTTATTGCGGTACCAGCGAGCGCAACCGATAAAGATTATCAGCATCAGTACGACAACAATCCATATTCCAGCTACGTTTTTGGTGATAGATGCATCAAACTTTACGCGCGTTTCCTTATTATTAATAAGCTCGCAAACCTTGCCGCTATTCTCACCTTCTTCGGGGATATACAAGCCCTCATACTGATGATTTTCAGCCTCATGGAAAGCCGATGACATAAAGACATGCCACTCGTTGTTGTTATCCAATACAATTACTGGAAGCGGAATTGAAACGTGATGGCCGTTAATGGTTGTGATGTGCCAGTCGTGCGCATCGCCAGTATGACCTAACAAAATCTCCTGCACGTCCAGCTTTTCTTCTTTTCCTTCCGCATCATTTGCAAATGACGTCAAAGGCAAAGCAAGCAATAATACTGCCACCAAACCGCGCAATATATTTTCAAATCTATTTCTCATTGATTTTCTTTTCAATTTGAACAAAGAATACACTCTCATACACCATTGTAATAATATAGAGCACAAAATAACTTAGCACGAGCACGACTACCCCACTCTTTATGCTCAAGGCCATGATTACCATCACAATTATGGAAAACAGCATTCTGACTATGCGGCTGGCAAGATAGAAATTTACCAGCGAATTCTGCTGAGTCCTCACGAGACGGATATAAAGCCATGCTGCCACAAAATTATATGCCAGCAGAAGCGCGGCGGCTATAGCAAGAGGCACATAAGGGAAATCCGTGGCAAGTTTGAACAGAGTGACACTACAAGTAATCAAAGCATAGCCAGCCAATACCATCAGCACCATGCCAATAGTATAAGACGTGCGAGCCTTGCCGATTTTGTTCATGTCAATTTCCATGCTCTACATTATATATATTTAGAGTTCAATACAAACTGAAACGTTATTGCGCGCCACTTCAACAAAACCTGATTTAATATCATAGGCTACGTCTCCGTCTCCTGTTGCAACAAGCACCTTGCCAGCCTGAAGGCTTGATATGATTGGTGCGTGATTCTCAAGGATTTCGAATGCACCTTTGGTACCGGGCACAGTGACACTATTGGCTACGCCTTCAAAAATCTTCTTTTCAGGTGATACGATTGTCAGTTTCATCAAATCTAACTGTTTGAACCAATTGTGTATTATTTTTAAGCGTTTTTAGCTGCTTCCATCAGTTTCTTACCCTTCTCGATAGCATCTTCGATTGTACCGACATTGAGGAAAGCCTGCTCTGGCAGGTCGTCAACCTCACCATCAAGAATCATGTTGAAACCACGGATACAGTCCTCAAGGCTAACCATCACACCTGGCAGACCTGTAAACTGAGAAGCCACGGTAAACGGCTGGCTCAAGAAACGCTGTACACGGCGAGCGCGGTTTACGGTAAGCTTATCCTCATCCGAGAGTTCATCCATACCGAGGATGGCGATAATATCCTGAAGCTCATTATATTTCTGAAGAATCTGCTTAACTCTCTGCGCACACTCATAATGGTCCTTACCAATAACGTTTGGATCAAGAGCGCGTGATGAAGATGCCAGAGGATCTACGGCTGGATAAATACCAAGCTCGGTAATCTTTCGGCTCAACACGGTAGTTGCATCAAGGTGCGAGAATGTTGTGGCAGGAGCAGGGTCAGTCAAGTCGTCAGCTGGTACATATACGGCCTGAATAGAAGTGATCGAACCGTTTTTGGTAGAAGTGATTCGTTCCTGCATGGCACCCATCTCAGAAGCCAGAGTTGGCTGATAGCCTACGGCTGACGGCATACGGCCGAGCAGCGCAGACACCTCAGAACCGGCCTGGGTGAAACGGAAAATATTGTCGATAAAGAACAGCACGTCAGTTGCCTTGCCAGTCTTGGCACTCATATCGCGGAAAGACTCAGCTACAGTAAGGCCCGACAATGCCACAGAAGCACGTGCGCCAGGAGGCTCATTCATCTGACCATACACAAGTGTTGCCTGGCTCTTTGTCAGTTCTTCATAGTCAACTGCATCAAGGTCCCACTTGCCTTCTACCATGGCTTCCTTAAACTTGTCGCCGTACTTAATAACGCCAGCCTCAATCATCTCGCGGAGCATGTCATTACCCTCACGAGTACGCTCGCCAACACCGGCAATCACAGAGAAACCGTCATGGCCCTTTGCCACATTGTTGATAAGCTCCATGATAAGCACAGTCTTGCCTACACCGGCACCACCAAACAAACCGACCTTACCACCTTTGATATAAGGTTCAAGCAAGTCGATTACCTTGATACCTGTTGTCAAAACTTCCTGAGTAGTCTTGAGCTCGTCAAACTTTGGAGCTGGGTGGTGAATTGGAGCTGCGTCCTCTTCGTTAAAGGTCTTCATGCCGTCGATTGGTTCACCAATCACGTTAAGCAGACGACCCTTAATCTGGTCACCGGTTGGCATACTGATTGGGTGGCCCAACTGTCTAACCTCAAGTCCTCTTTGGAGACCGTCAGTTGAGTCCATCGCAACAGTTCTTACTGTGTCTTCACCAATATGCTGCTGCACTTCCAACACCAGCACATTACCATCGCCCCTTGAGACTTCCAGGGCATCATGAATCTTTGGGAGAATTTCCTCTGACTTCTGGCCTTCTGTATCGAAAAATACGTCAACCACAGGACCAATAATCTGAGAAATACGACCGTTTTTTAGTGGCATAATATTATAATATTTTTTGTTATGTTCTGACTATCAAAATGTTATAGCCGCACAGCACACAGCGAGCATGCTAAACACGTGTTCGATTGTGCAAAGATAATAAAAATGTAATTAAAAACAAAGAACTGTTGCGATAATTTTTAAGCAAATTTAACCTTTACGCCGTTTGTGTGCACAATTCCGCAGCAACGGCTTGCAATAAAACACTTTTATACTCCATTAGATGTCGTGCTTATTTTATTTTTCTCCGTGCTAAAAATATTTTTCTCCGTGCTAAAATCTGTCCGCTCGCAGAAAAAACCAACACCCTCACGAATAAAAAAATAGATTTGTGAAAATACCTTAGTTTGCCTTTTTGGCCTTATGCCTTAGTCGGTGCTCGGTGCGGAACGCATGTATGTACAAAAGGAGCCAAGCAGCAAAGGGCACCAAGCACCGATCAAGACAATTATTATCGATTAAATTTGTGGATATTTTCGTAGAAACAAAAATGCCGTCCGCTGGCAAAAACTACGCCTGCGGTTGCTTTATGATTGCGAGATAAAGCTATTTCTCTTCCAATTCTTTGAGTTTATCGCTCATGTTGAGATTATAATAAATCCTATAAAGGGGGGCTTGCCAGCGGTCTTTGTCTTTTGGCGCTAATGCACGGTATTTCTCTAAATATGGCATAGCATTAGCAAACAGTTGATTCACCTGCTTGAGATGCTCTCGAAACTGTTTAGAGGTCGGATTTGGCTTTTGTGCACGATCCATTTCCTGCGCTTTGTTGTACCAACTTAAACCAACATAGTAATTTGCCTGCGGGTGCTCTGGAGAAATCTCTAACAACTTTAGGCTATTCTCTATACACTGATCATATTGCGTCATATTGAATAGTGCAATAGTCTGCGCATACAGATACAGTGTGCTCTTTGGCTGAATCTTGAGCAGACTATCGTTTAGCAAATAAGCCGAGTTGTAGTCAGACCGTTCGTTATAATAATCAGTCAAACGAGAGAAGAAAAACTCGTCGGATGTTATGCGCAAACCATCTTTGAGCCTGGCCACATAATTGGCAGTATCTTTGAGTTGCTCATAAGAAAGCACCTCATATTGCAAGACGTAATTGATATTGGCGGTATCAGCTTCAGCAAGTGCGGGGTATTTAAACACACCTTCATAATCTTTGTTTTCAAAACATGACGTCATACACCAGAATGCAGCTCTTGGCAATTTTGCCTGTGTCTGTGGTGATTTTTCGTCTAAGATATTCAACTGATTTATAGCAATATACATCGTGAACAGATTGCAAGCATTTTTCCAATCTTTTTTCTTAACGAAATATACTCCGCCATTATATAAATTCGGGTAGTATGGCTTAAGAATAGATGCGCTTTGGGTACGAAATTTCTTAAACACCTTTTCACCCTGCTTTTCATACAACTCGTCTTGCATCTTTGAATACTCAAACATTTTGTATATAGAGTTGAAGAATGCGGCAGTGTCGTACTTCTGCTTAAGATATAATTTCATATTCTCCGCATCGTTTGCTTTCTTTTCTATTGCCACTGCAAAGGCATAAAACTGCGGATCGGTATTAAAAAGCGTATCTGATATACATTTATTTATTATCTCACGACCACGCCCCACGTTGGAGTTCTTGATGCAAGCCTTCAACTCTTTATATTCCTTAAGAGTTTCGGCTTGCGTCACCAAAGCCGCAAGTATAAATAATATTGTAAATAGTTTTCTTAGCATAATGATTTTTGGTTATGGGGTATAATTAAATGGGTATCTGGATTATTTTTTCAAACCGTCGTCTTCTATCTTCTTGATATTGCCGGTGATTGGGTCAAACCAAATGTGGCATGTAGCACGTTTGTTAAACAAATCTTCTGTCAAATATTCCAAATGGCCAAACTGAGCAATTGGTGTCTGCATTTGGACGAGGCTATTACCTTCAAAATCCATTTGAACATTGGCGAGTGACGGAATATTATAATATACCACCTTGTCAATAAGTTTCTTGTCAAGCACCTCTGACTTGCCGTATGGCACAGTCTTCTTATTATTTATTATAATGTATATAGGGGCGCCGCTGAGATTGTCTTTATCCACAACGCCATTAAAATTTGAGAAGCGGGCAATAATATCCTTTTCCTTGTCAATAGATGGCGTGTAAGTAAAGAACCAAGTCTTTGTCTCGGTATCCGAATAGCCCTTAAAGAGTTGAAGCAAAGCTTTCTCTTGTTCGTCTAACTTGTTGAGCATCAGTTTAAGTTGCTCACCATCTTTAGGCATATAATCGGCTTCGCCTTTGGTAAGTTCTCCCCTACTCTCACGGATATTGTAAATCTCTGCTACAGTCAGTTCGGCCATCTTCAATTCGCTTGTGGCTGCGAGAATTTCCTGATTTAGAAAATCACGGCTGTTCATCTTGTCCGATGTGGCAGATTTAATATTGTTAAGCTGTGGAGCCTGTGGCACATCGGTATTTGCATTGATCGAGAGCAGCACACCTTCGTCAGTCAGAGAACATAAAGGAGCCGAAGAATTCTTTTTCAGCTGTACAAGATAGACCTTGGAAGTGTCAGGCGCACTCCATGGCACAATCTGCACGTTATCAATCTTCCATTCTGTGCTTTCTGTATGAATCACATCGTCTGTACGCAAAAAACGCTGCGCATAATTATGAAAACTGCCAGGATGCCGGGTTGTACGGGTAGCAGTCACGGCAATTCTAAATTCAGTTTGTGGCAAATAATAGACCACTCCGTCTGAAGATGTGCCCGGCACATAGTGCGTAACTTCTGTCTGTGCAAACACTGTGGTCATCATGCCCAAAACTACTAATGTAAATAATATCTTTTTCATATTGTGCGTCATTAAATTATTTTATGTTGTGAAAAACTATCTTTGTCTTTAATCAGTATAAAAGCGGCACCGAGATTGCTAATTATATCAGAAGCAATCAGCGATTCTTCCGACTCATTAAGCAAAGTCATATCACCGGCCTTGCCATGCAGCCACACACCAAGTCGGGCGGCTGCCTCTGGACAATAACCTTGAGCGAGGAGAGACAAAACAATACCAGTGAGTACATCACCACTTCCCGCTGTAGCCATTCCACTATTGCCCGTTGTATTGAAAAACACTTCACCTTTAGGAGTACAGACTGCGGTGTAGCGACCTTTAAGAACTATGATAATCCCATAATTGCTACACATCTTCATTGCTGCTCGCAGCATTTCGGAATCGCTCATTGATGAACCGAGCAATCTCTCCATTTCCTTACGATGCGGTGTAAGTATTGTTCCTTGAGGTAATTGCGCAATTAGCTCGCGGTGATTTGCTAAAATATTTAAACCGTCGGCATCAACCACGAGTCGTGAAGGCTTTTTGTGGAGCAAATCAGAGAATGCCTTGACACTTTGGTCTGCCAATCCCACACCTGGTCCGAATCCAACTGCTTTATAAGTTAATTCGGCGAATGGAATATCAGACACGGACGCATCGTCATTATCAATGCTCAAAATGGCCTCAGGTACAGCAATTTGCATTATCAATCTGTTCGCCTGTGGTGTGTGCACGGTAATTTTGCCCAATCCGCTTCTTAATGCTGCCTTTGCTGCCAATATTGCAGCACCACACATTCCTTGGCTACCAGCAACAAGCAACGCGTGGCCACAAGTACCTTTGTGAGCAAATTCATCACGAGGATGCAACATCGCTTTAGCATCTTCTGATGTTGTAAACTTGTATTTGCTCTTATAATCAAAACCTTGCTCGGTCAATCCGATATCAAGCACACAAACCTTTCCAAGGTATTGCTGATTGTCTGCCAAGAGCATGGCTGGCTTTATAGCATGAAAAGTTAAAGTATAATCTGCTTTTACCGCTACAGATACACGACTCTCAACCTCCACGTCGAGCATACCGGAAGGCATATCTACAGAAACGACTTTATTGCCACAGGCATTGATATATTCTACGAGCGATGCAAATCCACCCGCAAGAGGACGCGATAATCCTGTGCCGAACAAGGCATCGACAATTACAGTGTTTTCTCCAAGTGAAGGCAAATCAAACTGTTGGGTTATCTCATGCAGGATGGCACTGGGGAGTTGCTTGAGTTTCTCTTTGTTTGCATCACAATCAGCAGACAAAGAGTTTTTGGGATTGAACAGATAGACCTCTACTCCGCAACCTTTATTTAGTAAAAGCCGGGCAATAGCCAAGCCGTCGCCACCATTATTGCCGGGACCACAAAAAATCACAAATTTAGCGCCCGCTTTGATTTCGTTTTGCATTACCTCGCTATCAACCACAGCAATTGCAGCATTCTCCATCAAATCAAGAGAGTGCATGCCAACATTACTGATGTTGTGTTCATCCAGCAATCTCATTTGTTGTGCTGTATATAGCTTCATGCAGATAATTTATAACGAATTCATGCAGAGGAGCGGCAGACGGGACTCGAACCCGCGACCCTCGGCTTGGGAAGCCAATGCTCTACCAACTGAGCTACTGCCGCTTGTATATTGACAATCAAAGTATTATGCGCATCTCGCGAGACCTTTAGCTAAACTTGGGCCTTCATCGAAAAAGCAATAGAAATACTTCTGATTGCGAAATTACAAAAAAAGATGTAATTATAGGTTTATTCAAACACTAATTCTTGCATTTTGGGCTCTTTTCTAATTTTTATTAAGATATTTTGGTTATTTATAGCACTTGAGCCCTCTTCTTCTGCATTTTCGCCTTCTTGATTGAGGATGAAATCGCTTATGCCGTCCTCTATGTAAGTCTGGATTGCCCTCTTCAGTGGACGAGCACCGTATTTCTTGTCATACGACTTGTCGATAAGGAAATTGCGAACCTCGTCGTCTATCTCCAATGAATAGCCTAAGGCTGCCATTCTGATATTAAGCTTGTCAAGCTCGTTATCAACAATTTGGCCAATGGCATCTCTGCCCAACTGCTCAAAGAGAATTACTTCATCAATACGATTGATAAATTCTGGTGCAAACTGCTTGTTGAGCGACTTCATTATTATCTGCTCTGCATAGGCTTTTTGCTCTTCTTCGCTTTGGGTGCTGAATCCTACAGAGTTACCGAAATCCTGCAGATTGCGCGAGCCGCAATTTGATGTAAGTATTATGATTGTATTGCGGAAATCTACCGTCACGCCATTGTTGTCGGTCAGACGGCCTTCGTCCATTACCTGCAGAAGAATGTTGAAAACATCTTTATCGGCCTTTTCGATTTCGTCAAGCAGCACGATGCTATAAGGGCGACGGCGTACTTTCTCTGTAAGTTGGCCACCCTCTTCATATCCTACGTATCCCGGAGGCGCTCCAACGAGGCGGCTCGTTGAGAATTTCTCCATATATTCGCTCATATCTACCCTGATAAGCGCGTCTTCGGTGCCAAACATATATTCTGCCAGCTTCTTGGCAAGATATGTTTTGCCGACACCTGTCGGACCTAAAAACATAAAAGTTCCAATTGGCTTGTTGGGGTCACGGAGTCCGATTCTGTTGCGAGTGATAGCCTTCACGAGTTTGTCAATAGCCTTGTCTTGGGCAATCACGGTGTGAGTAAGATCTGACTTCAACTGCTTCAGGCGAATATTCTCAGCCTGCGCCATTTTTGCAACCGGGATACCGCTCATAATAGACACAGTCTGCTCAATATCTCTCAACTCTATGATAGAAGGATTGTCTTTAAGCGACACGAGCCAGTCTGTTTTTTTCTGAGTATAGTCTTCTTTGAGACTATTTAAGGTCTCTCTCAGTTCCTTGGCAAGTGAAAAATTCTTTTGTTCTACGGCCTGCTGCTTTTGTTTCTTCACATCGGCAATCTGCAGTTCGAGCGCCTTGAGTCCGTTTGGCATCTTAACCTGGAATAACCGCTTGTGCGAACCGGCTTCGTCCAGAGCATCAATAGCTTTGTCGGGCAATTGGCGATCGGAGATATATCTGTCGGTCAACCTGACGCATGCGCTTATTGCCTCGTCGGTATATACTACATTGTGGTATTCCTCGTATTTTGATTTAATGTTTTTGAGGATTTCCATAGTCTCCTCTATCGTAGTAGGATTGACCATTACCTTTTGGAATCGGCGCTCCAGGGCACTGTCTTTCTCAATACTCTTGCGATATTCGTCAACTGTGGTAGCGCCTATGCATTGCAATTTGCCGCGTGACAGAGCAGGCTTAAGCATATTGGCGGCATCCATTGTGCCTTGGGCTGAACCAGCGCCGATAATTGTATGGATTTCGTCGATAAACAAGATTACTTCGCTGTGTGATTCCAGCTCAGCCATGATTCCTTGCAATCGTTCTTCAAACTGTCCTCTGTATTTTGTGCCAGCCACAACTGAGGCCATATCGAGGGCGATTATTCGCTTGTCCATCAGCGAGACAGGCACGTCGCCATCGACAATTCTCATTGCCAGCCCTTCAACAATGGCAGTTTTGCCAACTCCAGCTTCACCAATCAAAACCGGGTTGTTCTTTTTCCTGCGACTAAGAATCTGAGCTACTCGTTCAATCTCAACTTTTCTTCCAACCACAGGATCAATTTCGCCACGCAAAGCCAGCTGGGTAAGGTCGGTGCCATATTTGGTCAGATATTCCAACCCCTTGGTGTTGCGCTTTGATTTTGACGAATCACTGTTAGCCTGAGATTCATTGTAGTTCATTGTATCTTCGTCGTCATCACGCTGTGTTGAATAGTCTCTTTCTGGGAATGGCTGGCCAAGGATCTCGTCTTCGTTAGATATAAACTCGCGGGCCACGTCGTACGAAATGCCATACTCCATCAACAATCTGGTAACCGGCCAATTATGATTGCGCAACATGGCCAGCAGCAGATGGCATGGCAGCACCTGCGCAGCATCGTTCAACCCTGTCTCATACACACAGTTTTTCAGCATCAGGCTTGCTTCAGAATCCAATCCTACTGCACCCCGTGGCAATCCCAAAATGTTGCTTTTTGTCTTGTTGCTTATGTTTTGGATCAACTTGGAGCGAAAATCCTCGATATCATCGATATATCGGGAAAACAGCGTGAGGGTCTTGTTGTCTCCCTCGCAGAGCAGTGCAAGCAAAAAGTGTTCGGGACAAAGAGTAGAATCTCCCATCTCGTGCGCAATTTCCCTGCTTTTAAGAAGCACGCTCTTCATTTGATCTGAATATATTTTTCTCATTTCCTTTACGGTTTTTCAATTTCACAAACTTTATATATGCAACAAACGTACCAAAGTGCACAAATAAGTCGTAAAAATCGTTACAATTATAAAACACCAGTCATAATTTGATTTGTTTTTTAGGGATATTCGCAAAGCAACACCCAGCATTTTGCTGATTTTTTCCAACATTTTTGGTTGAGAATCCTCAAAATATAATCCAAATGATTTTATCATGACTCATTATAAAATGACCATTCTACGCACTAATAATTTCTACTTTCGTTTTAATTTTGGTTCACAGCGCTGTGAACGTTTGTTCACAGCGCTGTGAACGATTGTTCACAGCGCTATGAACGATTGTTCACAGCGCTGTGAACAGAATTTATTGCGCACCACGCAAAAATAAGCCCGAAATTTGTTTCTTTTTACATGTAGAATAAAACAAAAACAACGTTTAGAGGTATGCCATGACCGACTCCGGCAATTGAGAGAACTCTATACGCGTGCGCGCGTGCATTTATTATATAATGTATAGCGAAATCTTGCGTAATTTGCAAATTCTTCAAAAAAATCACCTGATTTTACTTCTATAATCATTGAATTTTATAAATTTGCATTTGAAACAGCAATTATAACAGTCTGTCAATTACTTTAACAAAAATATTTCCAACAATGAAGAAAACAATCTCATTATCGATTCTCCTTTCTGCAATCACACTCTTTGGTTATGCTCAACCCAAAGCAGTGGATCTGGGTCTGCCATCTGGTACACTTTGGGCAACTACCGACGTCGGCGCTGATAGTCCAGAGAAAGAGGGTGTGTTAGTAGCCTGGGGTGAAGTTAAGCCAAAGGATGCATACGAATTTGAAAACCGCAAATATTACAAACATGGCTGGGAAGACTCGCCCAGCGGCAATGGGCAGAACTTCTATGCAGGTCACACCAAATATACCTGCGACCCAGAACACGCCTACAAGAAGATTCTCGACAATCTGAGTGTACTTGAGGACTCAGATGATGTGGTGCGCATGACTTGGGGCGGCGACTGGCAATTGCCAATGAGCGAAGACTATCAGGAACTTCTTGACAAATGCACCTGGACCGATAGCCAGCTCAATGGTGTAAAAGGTGTCACAATCACAGGTCCCAACGGCAACAGCATCTTCTTTGCTTTCAATGGCTACAAGGTTGGCAAAAACCGCGAGAAGCTATACACTTATTATTTTGCCAAAGACAAGTGTACCGATGTTGATATGTACTACCTCTTCCAGCCGTGCCACAGAAGAATGAGCAAGGAATATTATGACCACCTTGGCATGCATGCGCGTGGTGTAATTAAGAAAAAGGCCACCAATGCCGAAGAAGCAAAAAACACCAGCGACACTAAAAATACCGAGAGCGCAAAAGACGATGAAGTATTCGATGTAATCGAAGTTAATCCAGAATTTCCTGGAGGCCTGACTGCAATGAGCAATTTTATCACCAAACACATCAAGTACCCCAAGCACGAGTTGAAAAACGAAATACAAGGAAGAGTGCTTGTAGGTTTTATAGTAATGCCCGATGGCTCGATTGATGACGTAAAGATAGTGCGCAGCGTTACTACCGCACTTGATAACGAGGCCATGCGCGTTGTGAAGTCCATGCCAAAATGGAAGCCAGGAATGCAGAACGGCCAGGCTGTCAAAGTAAAATATGTGTTGCCAATAACATTTAAGCCACGATAATCCAATATTTATTTATACAAATCTAAATCATGAAAAAGAAGTTTTTGCAGTTTGCGGCTGTGGCATTGGCTTTTGCTTTCGCTGGCTGTAGTGATGTTAAGGAGGCTGTCTCTGATGCGGTTGATTCCCCTGCTGACCTGGTGGTCTATGGCAAGATCTACACCGCTGACAATGCAGAGTCTATGGCAGAAGCCTTCGCTGTCAAGGACGGCAAGTATATCTTTGTTGGCAATAAGGCCAACGCACAGCAGTACATCACACCCGACACGAAGGTCATTGACCATTCGGGCAAGGGAATGATTATGCCAGGTATGACCGACGGTCACTCGCACTATATCATGCAACATGCCCTCCCGATGTTCGCTGAGAATTCGATTAAATTTACCAATGAAGACACCTACCAGGATGTATTGAACAAGGTAAAAGCAAAGATAGAAGAGGCTAAAGCTGCTGGCAGGACACTCAAATTTATCTATGGCGAGGGTTACAACTACATGTTCTTTTCACAGCCACGCGACTACAAAGATCTTGATGCAATCTCAGCCGATATACCGATGTTCTTGGCCTCATTTGATCAGCATAGTTGCTGGTGCAACAGTGCGGCGATGATCAATGCCGGCATTATAGACAAGGACGGCAATGTCCTTCGCGACGAAATCAAGGGCGGCGTGATAGGCAAAGACGAGCAGGGTAACATTCAGGGTGTATTCTATGAACGTGCCACCTCACTCCTACTCACTAAGGGACTGAAGTACATGCGCCTAACATCTGAGCAGGCGGAAACAGCGATTGCAAATGCACAGTCCTACCTCCATTCTGTAGGTATCACCAATGTGCTCTGTGGGTGGTCCACCTACTTTGGCAACGATGACAAGAGCTTTTACCAGGGTCTTGCAGACATGGACGAAAGAAAGGAACTACAGCTGAATTATGCGTTAGCATACGAGATTGAGCCCTACTTCGACAACCCTCTGGGTTATGTGGATAATGCAGCCGCCCTCAAGCAGGAATACGACAAATATCCCCACCTCCTGCCTAACTACATCAAACTCTTTGCCGACGGTACAGTCGAAGGTGGTACAGGTTGGCTATTGCAACCCTACAAGCATCTTCCCTATAGTCCTATTCCCGGTGCATTCGAGGGCTATGGTTTGCCGCTCTGGACTCAGGAACAACTCACGCAGTTTGCTACCAAGGCTAATGCCCATGGTATTGCCATCCATGTTCATACTATGGGAGATGGCGCAGTCCACAACACCTGCGAAGCTATCAAGACTGGCGGCAACCGTTCCGTGCGTAACTCTTTGTGTCACCTCCGCAACATAGCAGCCGATGACTACAAGACCATGAAGGACTGCAACATTGCTGCTGCATCAGCTTTGAACTGGCATAACCAGACTGATGACAATCGTGAGACATTCAAGGAACTGCTGCCCGAGTTCTACGCCACCCACTCCTATCCGCTCAAGTCATTCTTTGACAATGGTGTCCTCGTCAGCTCAGCCACAGACACTCCTGCCCACGATGGTGTCAACTATCCGTTCCATATCCTGCAGACAGCTGTGACCGGTATTTCTGCTGAAGATGAGACCCCCTGGTGGCCCGAAGAGAACCTCACCCGCCAGCAGGCTCTTCAGGCCATGACCTACAATGGTGCCTGGCAGCTCGGCCTGGAGAACGAGCGCGGTAGCATCGAGGTGGGCAAGTACGCCGACTTCGTTACCGTAGATCAAGATGTCCTTACCTGTCCAGTTACTAATATCCAAAATACAAAGGTAGAAAACACTTTCTTCGAGGGCAAGCAGGTATATCCGAAGAAGTAAGGACAACAGACAACAGACGGACAAATAATAATTTTCGATAATTCGCGGATCAATTCACGATAATTTTCGTAAAAAAAACAGTAAGCACCAAGGGTGCTAATAAGATGCCCGTGAATTATCCGTAAATTTAACCGAAAATTAAATAAGTAGAACAACAATATGTTTTTGATGTTTTTGTCATAAACAAAAACGACTTGAGATACTAATAAATTAAAAGAAATAAAATATGAAGAAGCATTTTATGAAATTTGCTGCCGTGGTGGCCATGCTGGCATGTGCAGCCTGCAGCGACAAAGAAAATGAATTAGTGCCCGCCAAAAAGGCTGCCGACATGGTGGTATATGGCACCATCTACACCGTAGAGGACAACGCACCACAGGCAGAGGCTTTTGCAGTTAAGGATGGTAAGTATATCTATGTAGGCGACGCTGCAGGTGCCAAAGCATACATTGGCGAAAATACCAGCGTCATCGATCATCGTGGTAAGGGTATGATAACCCCAGGCTTTGCCGATTGTCATGCGCACTATCTCATGGCTGAGGCTATGAACTCTATGGGAGCGCTTCAGTTTGAAATGACAATAGTTCCACAGCAATTGCTTGTAAATGTCGCACTTGAATACCAGAAGGCAAAGGCTGCTGGTAAGACAGGAATTTATGGATTTGGCTGGACATATCAAATATTTGAGATGTTAGGCATGCCTACCATTAAAGACCTTGATGAAGTGTGCCCCGACATCCCCTTGTATTTATCAGATGGTGAGGCGCATAAAGGCCTTGTCAATACGGCTTGTCTGCGCAAGGCTGGCATCATCGATGACGAAGGCAAAATGATAATCACGGAAATCAAGGGAGGCGAAATCTGCACTGACGAACTCGGCAACCCCACAGGTCTCCTTCTGGAGCAGGCTGGCACATACTGCAAGATTCATGGCATCGACTTCAACGCGCTGCTGGACGAAGGCAAGGCACTGAAGACTGTAGCAAACACATGTGATGCACTCAACAGCAAGGGTTACGTTGCCTATCAGGATGGCTGGAGTAACTACTACGGCAACCTACGCTTCTACGATGCTGCAAAAGCTCTTGACAGGGAAGGCAAGCTCAGTCTCAACATGGGTCTGGCATACGAGATTGAGAGTTCTACGAAGGATCTCGATGGCGATCTCAAGCGTGCATTTGCCACCGACAGCTACACCACGCCACATATCAACCCGCACCACATCAAGATGTTTATAGATGGCACCGTTGAGACCGAGACAGGCTATGTACAGGTACCATATCTCAATCCGGCTAAGGGTCAAGGCATCGCAAACTGGACACCGAAGGAGTTCGAAGAGATCACAGCCCAAGTCAATGGTAACAACTACACCATGCACGTACACGCTATGGGCGACCTGGGCATCAATCTGGCTGTGAATGCCTTTGCTACTGCAGGCAAGAAGGAGATGCGTAACACCCTGGTACACGTGCGTAACGTCCTTGACACCGACTATAAGGTCATGGCAGACAACAACATCGTGGTGACATCGGGTGTTCTTTGGCACTTTGGTACTGATATAGCATTTGACTATATGCGCCAGACACTCCCCGAGAAATATGTGACTGAGATGTATCCAATCAAGTCATACTTTGACAACGGTGTCATTATGTCTGCCCACAGCGACTATCCCGCCCTATCCGGCAGTTCGGAGAAGCCTTTCTATATGATGGAGATTGCCTGCACCGGAGTATTGCCCGGTAGTAGTGATAAACCTTACTGGACAGCAGAACTTATCAACCGCCAGCAGGCTCTCAAAGCCATGACCATCAACGGTGCATACCAGATGCACAGCGAGAATGTGCGCGGCAGCATCAAGGTAGGCAAGTACGCTGACTTCGTCATCGTTGATAAAGACGTGATGAACGAATCTTGTTCAGTCAACCAGATTCACACCGCCAACGTTACAAACACCTTCTTTGAGGGAAAGCAAGTATATCCAAAGAAATAAAGGAAGCGAATTTTGCTATCGTGTTAAACTAACATACTTTCTAACTTCTTAGAGTAAAAATTCATTCAAAAAGATGAAAAAGATACTAATGTATTTGACAGCACGCAGTAGGGTGGGTATTAATTGTCGCTTATGGTTAGCGGTTGTTGCATCGACAGCAGCGTTGTTGGTAAATATCTTCTATATCAAAGAAGAGTACGACCATCTACCGGCAATCGTACCCCACTCATTTGATATGTTTGGAGAAGTCGCCGAATGGGGACACAGATCTTTAATCAGCGATTATGCAGAGGTAAGGATTGTGTTTTTCCTCATCATGCTGCTCATAGGATGGGTATTATGCAAGATGCGTGGAGGTTCATTGTTGGGCCAGCGCATACGACTCCTTGTAGTTGATATTGCTAACCTGGTTATCGCAACAGGCATAAGTATGACCCTTGTGTATATTGAGATAGCCAAGGGCGATACTACTCAGAAACTATCGGAGCATTGGGAGTATATCGTCATGCTTTTCTGGTTACTGATACTAGTAATAGAGTATATCACAGACAGGAAATATATTAAGGTAGGTTCTATAAATTGCTAAATTCTCTATGAATTATCTTGGAAGCTTTTGGCTTACTTTTGAGCTGTCTGCCTGCAAAACTGCTCGCATTTGAGGCGTCTGCTCCCCTGTTTAGGGGAGCTCCGC
>JAZUHM010000249.1:0-2686 GCA_045641725.1 Bacteroidaceae bacterium
GGTTTGGGATAGGCCGGCGTCTTCTCCCGGTCCTCGAGATAGAGTTCGACCGTGTTGTAGCCGGCCGCCCGTACGCGGCTCATGTAGTTCGTCACGAACGCCGGCGACTCCTTCTGCCGCGCCAGGTCAAGCTGCACCGCCATGACTCTTGGGGAATCTGCGATTGCAGAAAGGCCGAATCCAAGTGCCACTACGCTCAACAAGGCTTTAATCATGCCGACATTCTCCCTGAAATCACTTGCAACGGGGACACTCCGCCCGTTCAAACACACCACCGAGACAAATCTTCACTGCAGTAAGGATGGCAGGATTGTCATCCACTACAAGAATGGTATTATAATTCATAATTCACAATGCACAATTCATAATTCACAATGCAAAGATAGGCAGTTTAGTTCATAATTCATTGCTCATTGGTCAAAATTCTTATGTCTCCTGACGAAAAGTGTATGATTTTCATACAGTCTTGTGTATGATTTTCATACAATCTGCATTTGGGGGACGAATAATCCATTATTCTTTTTTATATAGTGAGTATCTTTGCATTGTGAAAACAACAAACTACAAATCTTAAAAGAAATGAAGATTATACTTATAATACTCATGCTGGCAATGAGCAATGGCATACTTGCTGCTGAGACAGACACGCTGGTGTTAGGTCTGAAAGATGCCATACTCCTTGCCCAGCAGCAGTCGCCTTCTGCCCAGAGTGCCCGCAACACTTTCCTTTCTGCCTACTGGAACTACCGACACTTCCGTGCCAACTACCTGCCATCCGTCACCCTGTCGTCCACTCCTTATATAAATAAAGAGGTGAACAAGATAACGCAGTCTGACGGAACGGCTCTGTTCATAAAACAAGATCAGTTTGGTGCCGACCTCACGCTTAAGGTCAACCAGAACATCAGCCTTACGGGTGGAAGCGTTTTCCTGAAGAGTGCGCTCAACCGACTCGATGAGTTTCAAAACAAGATGACGGCCTATAGTTCCCAACCCCTTGTCGTAGGTTATGAGCAGAGTCTCTTCGGTTATAACTCCTTGAAATGGGACAAGCGCATCGAACCCATCCGCTATCGCGAAGCGAAGAAGCAATATGCCGAGACACTCGAGATCATCTCTGCCACGGCATGCAACTACTTCTTCTCGCTTGCCTCTGCACAAACCGAACTGGACATGGCCCGGCAGAACTTCGCTTCGGCCGACACCCTCTACAGCATGGCGCAGGGGCGATACCAGATTGGCACCATCACGGAGAACGAGATGCTGCAACTCGAGATAAACCGCCTGAACGAAGAAACCAGTGTGATGGATGCCGAGATCAACCTCAGGGAGGTGATGCAGAGTGTACGCTCGTTTCTAGGATTGGAACAGACGGTGGAGCTACGCCTCACGATGCCCGACAGCGTTCCGCAGTTCAACGTGCCCCTTGACCGCGCCATGGAGCTTGCCTTGCAGAACAGTCCTGATCCCGACTATTACCAGCGCATCGTCAAGGAGAGTGAGAGCTATCTGGCACAGGCTAAGGCCAACAGCGGGCTCCGTGCCGACCTCTACGTGCAGTTCGGCCTCTCGCAGACGGGGCGCGACATCAAGTCCTCTTTCCGCAGCCCTCAGAGTCAGGAGTATGCCAGCATCTCCCTCTCTCTCCCCATCCTGGATTGGGGCAGAGGCAAAGGACGCGTCAGGGTGGCAAAGTCGCAGCTTGCCCTTACCCACACACAGGTAGAGCAAGGCATGAACGACTTCCGTCAGAACGTGGAGAAGCTCGTCCTGCAGTTCAACATGCAGGCTCGCCGCGTCCACATCGCCTCGCTCACCGACCAGCGAGCCGAGCAGCGCTACAGTGTGGCCCGCCGCCTCTACATCCTTGGGCGCAGCAGCATCCTCGACCTCAACGCTGCCACGGGCGAGAAGAATGCTGCCAAGCGCAACAGCCTCAGCACCCTCCGCACCTACTGGAGCCTCTACTACACCCTGCGCAGTATGACGGCCTACGACTTCGAAAATAACATGCCATTAACAGAAGAACTACCAATAAAGTAATATGGATATTCAATTAACTCCCAAACCCTGGTACGTAAAGTACCGCTATTATCTGCTGGCAGGCACACTTTTCCTTGCCTTTGCCATCTATGTCATCATCCTTGCCCTTGGCCCTCGCCAACTGAATATTGATGCAGACGATTACAAGATTGTGAAAGTCGAAGAAGCACCCTTTATGGAGTATGTCGATGTAGAAGGATTGGTGCAACCCATCCAGACCATCCAGGTCAATGCCCTTGAAAGTGGCTTTGTGGAGCGCATCGTGGCTGAGGAAGGCGCCATGCTGGAGGTGGGCGACACCATCCTCGTGCTCTCCAATCCCGAACTCCTCCGCACCATCGACGATGAGCAGGCCGACTGGGCCAATCAGCAGCGCAACTACCAAGAGCAGGAGATTGAGATGCAGCAACGCTCCATCACGCTCCGCCAGCAGGCACTCGATGCCGAGCATCAGATGGCGAGCCTTGACAAGTCCTTGAAGCAGAGCCGTGAGGAATACCGCATGGGCATCAAGAGCAAGGCCGAACTGGATGTCAACGAGGAGGACTATGCCTATCAGCACCGCAAGGCACAACTGCAGATGCAGAGCCTGCATCACGACTCTGTGGCCACGCAGCTCAAGCGGGAGATGCTGCAAGCCAAC
>JAZUHM010000250.1:0-2639 GCA_045641725.1 Bacteroidaceae bacterium
CGACTACACCAAGGAGGAGATGAAGATGTATAACGAGACTCGCAAGATTATGCACTCTGATGTACGCACTTCTGCCACCTGTGTGCGCGTCAGCTCGCTCCGTTCTCACTCTGAGTCGGTATGGATTGAGACCGAACAGCCTCTTGAGGTTGATGCAGTGCGCCAGGCTATCGCTGCTGCTCCAGGCTGCACGCTGGTTGACGATCCTCAGAACTATGTTTATCCTATGCCTCTCGAGTCGGCTGGCAAGGACGACGTATATGTTGGCCGCGTGCGCAAAGACCTTGCCAACGACAACGGCATCACTCTCTGGCTCACCGGCGACCAGATCCGCAAGGGCGCAGCTCTCAACGCTGTGCAGATTGCAGAATACCTTATCCAGGTTGGCAATATCAAGTAATTTTTATCACAATACTATGAGAATTATCAATATCACAATGCTCCTTGCCGCCGTGCTCACACTGGCGTCGTGCGGCAATATCAAGAAGAAGATTGCGCGACTGCTTGAGGACGACGACAACACGCAGACCGAGCAAATCGACAACAACGACCTCGCTGACATCCTTGACGACGCAGACAGCGACAGCAACACCGCCAACGCTGCCACTCCAGCCTCAAGCACCAACGACGAGGCCCAGCTCAAGGAACTCACAAAGCAGTTCTATGCAAATAGCTTCAAAGCCAAGCCCGTGCTCAAGATGCTCACTCCTGAGTTTGAGAACACTATGCGCCGCTGCCAGTCTAAAGCTGGCTACGACGGCGTGAAAGGCTATATTTCTTTCATCCTCTGGAATGCGTGGGGCGACGGCGGCACCGAGTACGACATCGCCAGCTACGATGCCAACGTGACCAAAGTCTATATTGACTCAGACGGCGACGAGGCCGAGGTAAAAGTTAGTCTTGCAATGAAGTATCGCGAAATCGGCAACAGCAACTTTACCGATCTGGTAGAATTTGAGCGCGTCAACGGCAAGTGGATGATCGACGACATCGAGCGCGACGGCACTTCACTCAAGAAATATTTCTACCAAAACCCACTCGTAATGCCGTAATCCGCAGGCATTTATCCGCAACGCGCCCAACCCCTGGGCAACAGCGCAACCCGAGTGTGCCGACTGTCAATGCGACAACCGGCACACTCGTTTTTATCAGGCATCCGCGCCACGAAACGATTTTTTTGCCCGCCGCGTTTGCCAATACACATATTTCGATTAACTTTGCAGACAATAATATATTTGTAGAAGGTATGGCAAAAGAAAAAACTGCTTACGTATGCACAGAATGTGGCTACGACTCTGCCAAGTGGCTCGGCAAGTGTCCGGCATGTGGCAGATGGGACACATTTAAAGAGGTAAAACTCGGGGCTCCCAAGAATACCAAGGCCGCAGCCCTCGTGGGCGAAAACCGACGTTGGGCCAGCGAGGCTCAAGCCGGCTCTGCCGTCAAGAGGCTGCGCGACGTGGCGCAGAAACAAGAAGAGCGCCTCGACACACGAGACCCCGAGCTCAACCGAGTGCTCGGGGGCGGACTGGTAAAAGGCTCGCTCGTGCTGCTGGGCGGCGAACCCGGCATCGGCAAATCGACGCTCTTGCTCCAGACGGTGCTGAAAATGAATCATTTGCGCATACTCTACGTCAGCGGCGAGGAGAGCGAAAGCCAGCTGAAGATGCGCGCCGACCGTCTGTTGCCGCCCGAGCTGGAAAACATCGACTCCGAGTGCTATATCCTCTGCGAGACTTCGCTCGAAAAGATTTACGACCAGGCTAAGGAGCTCAACCCCGACCTGCTTATCATCGACTCTATCCAGGCAATCTCCACGGAGCAGGGCGAGGCCTTCCCCGGTTCCACCAGCCAGGTGCGAGATTGCGCCGTGAGCCTCTTGCGCTACGTCAAGGAGACGGGCCGCAGCGTGATTCTCATAGGCCATATCACCAAAGACGGCACGCTAGCTGGCCCCAAGGTGCTCGAACATATTGTGGACACCGTGCTGCAGTTTGAGGGCGACAGACAATATCTCTACCGCGTACTCCGCGGCCTGAAAAACCGCTTCGGCTCTACGGCAGAACTTGGCATCTACGAGATGCACAGCGGCGGTCTGCGCTGCGTGAGCAACCCCTCGGAGATGCTGCTCTCCGCCTCTAACGAAGGTCTGAGCGGCGTGGCCGTAGCAAGCGCCATCGAGGGCGTACGTCCCTTCCTGATTGAAACTCAGGCCCTCGTGAGCACCGCAGCCTACGGCAATCCGCAGCGATCTGCCACCGGTTTTGACACCCGCCGCCTTAACATGCTGCTGGCTGTGCTCGAAAAGCGCGCAGGTTTCAAGCTGGCACAGAAAGATGTGTTCCTAAATATCGCAGGCGGCCTCAAGGTGAGCGATCCTGCCATCGACCTCAGCGTGATTGTGAGCATTCTCTCCAGCACCTACGACCAACCTGTCATGCCCTCGACCTGCATGGCCGGCGAAGTGGGCCTGAGCGGCGAAATTCGCTCCGTCACTCGCATTCTGCAGCGCATCAGCGAAGCCCAGCGCCTTGGTTTCCGCCGTATAATCATCCCTCAGCAAAATCTCAAGGGCCTAGATACCTCGCACATCGCCATCGAACTAATTCCGGTCGCCAAGGTGCAGGACGCCTTGCGCC
>JAZUHM010000251.1:0-1737 GCA_045641725.1 Bacteroidaceae bacterium
CTTGACACTCTCGCTGCAGTTGAGGTTTTCCAACGCCTGCGTCTGCTTGAAAGGGTTTGCTCTCACAGACACTGCGGGGCTTTCGCCAAGCGCATCGCAGAGCCTGGCATATTCTTCAGTCCCCAAGAGTTTGGTCATCTGTTGTGTGAATGCTTCTGGTAATTGCATTGAATTGTGATATTTTTGCACTGCAAATATACTAAATTTGCAAATAATTGACTATTTTCGCAGTCTAAAAACAATATAAGATGAAACAATATCTCGATCTCTTAGATAGAATTATCACCGAAGGCGTTGAAAAGAAGGACCGCACGGGCACTGGCACCATCAGCGTGTTTGGTCATCAGATGCGCTTTAATCTTGAAGACGGATTTCCTCTTTTGACCACCAAGAAGCTCCATCTCAAGTCAATAATCTACGAACTCTTGTGGTTTCTCAATGGCGACACCAACGCCAAGTGGCTGCAGGATAGGGGAGTGCGCATTTGGAATGAATGGGCTGACCCCGACGGCAATCTGGGACATATCTACGGCTATCAGTGGCGCTCGTGGCCAGACTACAAGGGCGGCCACATCGACCAGATTCAGCAGGTGGTGGACCAGATAAAGCAAGACCCCAATTCGCGCCGCATCATCGTGAATGCCTGGAACGTGGCCGACATTGAGAACATGAATCTTCCCCCGTGCCACATGTTCTTCCAATTCTATGTGGCCGACGGCCGACTGAGTCTGCAGATGTATCAGCGCAGCGCCGACACATTCCTCGGAGTGCCGTTCAACATCGCGTCCTACGCCCTGCTGCTCCAGATGATGGCGCAGGTGACAGGCCTCAAGGCCGGCGACTTTATCCACACTTTGGGCGACACCCACATCTACACCAACCACCTCGAGCAGGTCAAACTGCAACTCACCCGTACCCCGCGCCCACTGCCCAAGATGGTCATCAACCCCGACGTGAAGTCAATCTTCGATTTCAAGTACGAGGATTTCCAACTCGAAGACTACGACCCGTGGCCACACATCCCCGGCAAAGTATCAGTATAGGTATTTAACGAATAACTCATAACTCACAACATGCTCTCAATCATAGTCTGCATAGCAGAAAACAACGCAATAGGTCTCAACGGCGGCATGATATATCACCAGCGCGCCGATTTGAAGCGATTTAAGAATCTCACCACCGGCCACACCGTCATAATGGGCCGCCGCACCTTCGACTCGTTGCCCAAGGGCGCGCTGCCAAATCGTCGCAACATCGTGCTGACACGCGGTGACCGCACCTTCCCCGGCGCCGAAGTCTATCCATCGTTGCAAGCAGCGCTCGAGCATTGCGCAGCCGACGAGAAAGTATTCATAATTGGTGGCAGTTCGGTCTATAACGAGGCACTACCGCTGGCCGATGTGCTCAACCTCACCCTGGTGCACCACACCCCAGCCGAGGCCGACACTTACTTCCCCGAGTTTGACCCCAGCGAATGGGAAGAAACCCTGCGCGAAGACCACGAAGCCGACGAGCAAAACGACCAGCCATACAGTTTCATCGACCTCAAGCGCAAGCAGAAATAAACCAGCTGAGCCGACAACGCCCCATCGCATGAAACAAAACCAATAGAGTGAACAGCCAATCACTCGCCCACAACAAAGTCAACTGCATTTTGTACCCAACAAAAATGCAGTTGACTTTGTTTTTACCCTTACCTCCTCATCTCCTTATCTCCTTACCTCCTTATCACCTTAT
>JAZUHM010000252.1:0-3381 GCA_045641725.1 Bacteroidaceae bacterium
TAACTCCCCTATAACTCCCTTTAACTCCCCCATAACTCCTATAAAATAACTCCCCTTAACTCCTTTTAAAAAATCAACTCCTAATTCTTAAAAATCTCTCGCACGTGTACCTAATATAAAATCTTTTTATTAACTTTGCCAACTCATTGTGCGCAGTCGCCTGTGTGCAGGCTGCCGCACCTCATATTCGCAGAAACAAAAACTTAATACACAATATGGAACTTGCAAGTAAATACAGCCCCGCAGAAGTAGAGGGCAAATGGTATGAATACTGGATGCAGAACAAGCTGTTCAGTTCTAAACCAGACGGCCGCGAGCCTTACACAATCGTAATCCCGCCGCCAAACGTAACAGGTGTGCTCCACATGGGCCACATGCTCAACAACACTATTCAGGACATCCTGGTGCGCAAGGCCCGCATCGACGGCAAAAATGCTTGCTGGGTGCCTGGCACCGACCACGCCTCTATCGCCACCGAGGCCAAGGTGGTAAACCGCCTCGCCGAGCAGGGCATCAAGAAGCGCGACCTCACCCGTGAGGAGTTTTTAAAACATGCCTGGGATTGGACTGACGAACACGGTGGCATCATCCTCAAGCAGCTCCGCCGCCTCGGCGCCAGCTGCGACTGGGACCGCACTGCCTTCACCATGGATGAGACCCGCTCTGAGTCTGTGCTCAAAGTATTCTGCGACCTCTACGACAAAGGCCTCATCTACCGCGGCCTCCGCATGGTCAACTGGGACCCTAAGGCCCAGACCGTGCTCTCTACCGAGGAGGTAATCTACCGCGACGAAAAGAGCAAGCTGTATTATCTGAAATACTATGTAGCTGATGCTGCCGAAAACCCTGTCAAACCTACCGGCGAGGAGGGCGAAGTGCTGCATCAGGACGAAAAGGGCTACTATGCCGTAGTTGCCACCACTCGTCCCGAGACCATCATGGGCGATACCGCGATGTGCGTCAACCCTAAGGACCCAAAGAACCAGTGGCTCCGCGGCCACAAAGTGATTGTGCCACTCGTGGGCCGCGTAATCCCTGTAATCGAGGACCGCTATGTAGATATTGAATTCGGTACCGGCTGCTTGAAGGTCACTCCTGCCCACGACGTCAACGACTACGCCCTCGGCAAGACCCACAACCTTGAGACTATCGATATCTTCAACCCTGACGGCACTATCAGCGAGGAAGCCGGCATGTATGTGGGCATGGACCGCATGGATGTGCGCAAGCAGATTGCCAAGGACCTCGAGGCCGCCGCCCTCTTGGAGAAGGTTGAGAACTACGAGAACAAGGTGGGCTACTCCGAGCGCAACCAGGACACCGCTGTCGAGCCTCGCCTCTGCAAGCAGTGGTTCCTCTCTATGAAGCACTTCGCTGACATCGCCTTGCCACCAGTATTGGAAGGCAAAATCAAGTTCCATCCTACTAAGTACGTGACCACTTATCGCAACTGGCTCGAAAATATTCAAGACTGGTGCATCAGCCGTCAGCTCTGGTGGGGCCACAGAATCCCTGCCTACTTCCTGCCTACCGCTGAGGGCGAGGAGGAGAAGTATGTAGTGGCACTCAGTGCTGAAGAGGCCCTGGCCAAGGCGCAGCAGATGGAAGGCTATCAGGATATCACCATCGACCAGCTCACCCGCGACGAAGACGCTCTCGACACCTGGTTCTCTTCTTGGCTCTGGCCAGTTTCGCTGTTTGACGGCATCAACAACCCCGGCAACGAGGAGATTAAATACTACTATCCTACCGCAGACCTCGTAACTGGTCCGGACATCATCTTCTTCTGGGTGGCCCGCATGATTATGGCCGGCGAGGAGTACATGAACGACGTGCCATTCCGCAACGTATATTTCACCGGTATCGTTCGCGACGAGATTGGCCGCAAGATGTCTAAGTCACTCGGCAACTCTCCCGACCCAATCGGCCTTATTGAGAAGTACGGCGCCGACGGTGTGCGCATGGGTATGTTGCTTGCTGCCCCTGCCGGCAACGATATCCTCTTTGCAGAAAGCCTCTGCGAGCAGGGCCGCAATTTCTGCAACAAGATTTGGAACGCCTTCCGCCTCGTAAAGGGCTGGCAGACCGCAGATATGGAGCAGCCGGAGGTCAGCAAGCTCGCTATCAAGTGGTTTGACGCCAAGCTCAAGGACGCAGTAGTTGAAATCAACGACCTCTATTCAAAATACCGCCTCAACGAGGCTTTGATGACCATCTTCAAATTGTTTACCGACGAGTTCTCCGGCTGGTATCTCGAGATGATCAAGCCTGCCTACCAGCAGCCTATAGACCAGCAGACCTACGAGGCCACCCTCCAGTTCTTCGACCAGCTGATGAAGGTGATTCATCCATTTATGCCATTCATCACCGAGGAGCTCTGGCAGCACATCTACGACCGTGCTGAAGGCGAGAGCATAATGGTCAGCACCCTTAAGATCGACGCTCCTACTGCCGACGATCAGAAGCTCATCGCCGACCTTGAGACCGTCAAGAAGATTGTGGCCGGCGTGCGTGCCGTTCGCAATCAGAAGAATATCGCCCCCAAGGAGCAGCTCGAGCTCATTGCTCTCGGCGCCAACCAGTGGGCAGCCTACGACTCTATCGTCAGCAAGATGTCTAACCTCAGCGCCATCCAGGTGAGCGCAGACAGTCCCGAAGGCGCCATGAAGTTCATGGTCGGCACAGAGGAATACGCCGTGCCAGTGGGCAACCTCATCGACGTAGAGGCAGAAATCAAGAAGCAGGAGGCACAGCTCAAGCACCTTGAGGGCTTCCTCATCGGCGTGCAGAAGAAACTCAGCAACGAGCGCTTCGTGGCCAACGCCCCAGCCCAGGTGGTAGAACTTGAGCGCAAGAAGCAGGCCGACGCCGAAGCCAAGATTGCCGCAGTCAAGGAAACCCTCGCCGCCCTGAAAAAATAAATTTTAGGAGATAAGGAGTAAGGAGGTAAAGACTGAAAATTCGCTATTGCCCCGCCTTCCCTGCAACCCCATTCGCAATCAAGCCTATCCCTAATCGAGCCGCCTGCCAGCAACTCTGTTCGCAATCGAGCCGTCCCCAATCGAGCCGTCTGCTTGCAACTCTGCCCCAATCGAGCCTTCTGCTCCCCTGTTTAGGGGAGCTGTCGCGGAGCGACTGAGGGGTAGCCCCATGCAAAATTAGTAACCTTGCTGAGTCCTACCCCTCTGCCCTAAAGGGCACCTCCCCTAACCAGGGGAGGAGACCGTTGCCCACTTCCGAGTCGCCAGCTTGCAACCCTGCCCCAATCGAGCCTTCTGCTCCCCTGTTGAGGGGAGCTGTCGCGGAGCGACTGAGGGGTAGCCACATGCAATATTAGTAACCTTGCTGAGTGCTACCCCTCTGCCCTAAAGGGCACCTCCC
>JAZUHM010000253.1:0-2304 GCA_045641725.1 Bacteroidaceae bacterium
GGCCGCCCATCCACCCGCGCCGCCATCATCCAGACTCTCTTCCGCCGCCGCTATATCCGCCTCGAGCGCAAGAGCCTCTACGCCACCGCCACGGGCTGCGAACTGATCGACATCATCCACGAGGAACTCCTCAAGAGCGCCGAACTCACCGGCCTCTGGGAGAAGAAGCTGCGCGACATTGAGCGCAAGACCTACGATGCCGCCACCTTTGTCAACGAGATTAAACAGATGGTTTACACCATTGTGCAGCAGGTGCTCAGCGACAATTCCAATCGCCGCGTGACGGTTGTGCCCGAAGAAACGAAAACAAAAAAGCGCAAAAAGCAATAAACTCCGCATTTCTGCGTTATTAAATAATATGAGACGTAACTGCAATCCTTTTACAATCCTTCACCAAGGAGTGACGCGCATCGGCCTGACCGCGATTTTGGCCTCGCTGTGTGTGGTGGCGCTCTTGGTGGTGTTGAGCGCGTGCAATTCTGATAAGAATCTGAAGAAGGGCGACCAGTACTGGGCGCTTGGCGAATACTACGAGGCATCTCTGGAGTACGCCAAGGCATACGCCAAGACTCCTGCCAAGGAGAAAGACAAGCGTGGCATGATTGCCTATAAAGTGGCTGAGGCCAACCGCAAGATGAACTATTTTGCCAAGGCCCAGGCTGCCTACCGCAATGCCGTGCGCTACAACTACACCGACACGCTCACCTATTTCTATCTCGCCGAGATGGAGAGATATAATAAGGAATACAAGCAGGCGGCCAAGGACTATCAGCTCTACCTTGAGATTGACCCGCGCCACCGTCTCTCCAAGCTCGGTCTCGAGTCGTGCTCGCTGGCTCCTGAGATGAAGGAGCGCGGCTCTGCCTACACTGTCAAGGAAGACAAGAACTTCAATTCTAATTTTGCCGACTACTCGCCATCCTTCAATGGCGACGATATCTATTTCTCCTCCACCCGCCGCGATTGCAATGGCGACGATGTCAATGGCATCACCGGCATGAAGAGCGGCGATATCTTCTATCTGCAAAAGGACGACAAGGGCAAGTGGAAGCGCTACGAGGCTGTCGACGAGACCGTCAACTCTAAATACGACGAGGGCGCCTGTTCCTTCACTCCCGACGGCAAGACCATGTATTTCACTCGTTGCCGCACTGACAATCAGTACCCGCGAATGGCCGAAATCTTCACCTCCTCGCGCAGCGATGCGGCCTGGGGTGAGGCCCGCGCCTGCGAATTGGTCAAGGACACCCTCTCGTCTTACGCTCACCCCGCCGTGTCTCCCAAGGGCGCCTATTTCTATTTTGTGTGCGACATGCCGGGCGGATATGGTGGCCTGGATATCTGGCGCGCCGTCCTTACGGGCCAGAGCTTCGGCCCGGTGGAGAATCTGGGCCCCGAGATCAACACTGAGGGCGACGAGATGTTCCCTCCCTTCCGCCCCAACGGCGATCTTTACTTCTCGTCTAACGGTCGCGGCGGCATGGGAGGCCTCGATTTGTTCCGCGCCACATTCGATTCGCTCGACAATAAATGGGCGCTGTGGCACTTGCCGTATCCTATGAACTCTAATGGCGATGATTTCGGCATGACGTTCAACGGCGAGCTCAACCAGGGATATTTCTCCTCCAACCGCGCCAATCGCCGTGGCTGGGATAAGATTTATAGCTTCTATTGCCCCGAGATTGTGCAGACTGTTAAGGGATGGGTTTACGAGCAGGACGGCTACGAGCTCCCCAAGGCGGTGGTCTATGTCGTGGGCGACGATGGCACCAACAAGAAGGCCACTCTCCAGCTCGACGGCTCGTTCACCGAGACCGTCAAACCGGGCGTCAACTACCTCTTCCTGGCCACTTGCGACGGCTATATGAACTACAAGCAGGAGCTCAAGGTGCCTAAGGTCGAGGAGTCTGAGGAGTATGTCCTGCAGTTCCCGCTGCCGTCTCTGGATATTCCTGTCTTGGTCCGCAATGTGTTCTATGAGTTCGACAAGGCGGCCATCACTCCCGAGTCTGTGCCGGCGTTGGAGGGCCTTATCAATCTCCTGCGCCAGAATCCGAGCATCGCCATCGAGCTCTCGTCACACTGCGACTATCGCGGCTCCGACGAATACAATCAGAAACTCAGCCAGGCACGTGCCGAGAGCGTGGTCAACTACCTTACCACCCACGGCATACAGAAGGAGCGCGTGGTTGCCCGCGGCTACGGCGAGCAGCGCCCAAAGGTCATCACCAAGAAGTTTGCTGAGCGCTATCCGTTCCTCTCTGCCGGCGACACGCTCACAGAGGCTTATATCCTCACACTCCC
>JAZUHM010000254.1:0-2251 GCA_045641725.1 Bacteroidaceae bacterium
TGGAGAGAAAGAAAAACTTACTGACTGCTCGTCAGATCCGCGGCCACCAGCATTGGTGTTGGCACGCCAGTTGGCAACTTCGTCGCCATCTTCAAGACCTGGACGGCGCTCATTGCCTTCCCATGCCACGGTATTTGACCATGGAATGTCCTCAGAACAAGGGAGAATCTGGAAGTTGGCAGCCAACGATGGATCGCTGACTACGCCGCAACCGTCGGCCCAGACTGTGCCTGTGCCAAGATACTTGTTTGTGGCGAGCAGACGCAGATAAACTGTTGGCTCGCCGGTGCGAACGTCCATAGGACCTTCTTCTACGACGATTACAGCCTCGTTGTCAACGCCTCTGTCCTTGAGCAGCTCCACGCCAAACTTGCTGTTTGCAGCCTGGATGTAATAACCCTTGAAGGTTGCGCGGCTTGACTGCTCAATCACAATGGTGTCGCCTGGCTTGATGTCGGCTGCGGTCTTGCGGTCGCCAACATTCCAGCGGGCTTCAACACTGCTCCACATTGCTCCCATCAATACGAGAGCAAGCAAAAGTAAATACTTTTTCATGTGATAAGTAGTTTAATGATTAATAATAAATGAATGATAAAATTTTGTCCTAATTTAGGTTGCAAAAATACATTATTAATTTTATATAAGAGCAAAATGAGTGGCAAAATGTTGATTTGAGTGCAAGATTTTGTGTATTTGTGATGATTTTTGGATAATATCATAGGCAATTTAAATAAAACATTGTATTTTTGTGGCTGAATAATGCGTCGATAGTGCCGGGTTGCAGCATTTTTTTGCATGCCTGGCCATTGCGGGCAATGCAATCTGCCGGCCGGCGGTTATGACTTTTGACTAAACATCTGCAAATTATGGCCAATCTGAAATCCCTCGTCAAAGACACTGCAATATATGGCTTAAGCAGCATTGTGGGCAGGTTTCTCAACTATCTGCTCGTGCCGCTCTACACAGCCAAGATTGCGGCCTCGTCGGGCGGCTATGGCGTGGTGACCAATCTCTATGCCTATACAGCCCTGATACTCGTGATATTGACTTTTGGCATGGAGACTACGCTGTTTCGCTTCGCCAATAAGGAGGGCCAGCAGCCCGACACAGTATTTTCGACTTCTATCGCAGTGGTAGCGGGCCTGACCTTTGCATTTTTGGCCGTGGTATTTGGTTTTGGCCACCCTATCAGCGAGGCCATGGGCTATGCCGGCCGCGAGAGTCTGGTGCTGATGATGGCCGTAGTGGTGGCTCTTGATGCACTGCAGGCCATCCCGTTCTGCTACCTGCGTTTCCAGAAGCGCCCTATCAAGTTTGCGGCACTCAAGTTGCTGTTTATTGTGCTCAACATCGGCATTAACGTGCTGTTTTTCATTGTGTTGGAAAAGACCGACGTGTGGTGGGTATTTTTCATCAACCTGATTTGTACGGCGTTTGTCACCTTCTTTTTTATTCCCGACCTGTTTAGAATCAAGTGGCATTTCAGCGGTCAGCTTCTGCGCCAGATGTTCAGTTATAGCTGGCCCATTCTGGTGTTAGGCATAGCTGGCATACTCAACCAAGCCGCCGACAAGATTATCTACCCGCTCATCAAGCCCGGCGTAGTGGGCGAGCAGGAACTGGGCATCTATGGCGCCTGCGTTAAAATCGCCATGATTATGGCTATGATCACCCAAGCCTTCCGCTATGCCTATGAGCCGTTTGTCTTCGGCAAGGCCAAGGACAAAGACAGCCGCCAGACCTATGCCGCCGCCATGAAATATTTTATTATCTTCACCTTGCTGGCGTTTCTTGTGGTAATGGGCTATCTTGATGTGCTTCAGCACATTATCGGTGCCGACTATCGCGCTGGCATCAAGGCTGTGCCGATAGTGATGGCGGCCGAAATAATGATGGGCATCTACTTTAATCTCAGCTTTTGGTATAAGCTCATTGACCAGACCATCTGGGGCCTGCTCTTCTCGGGCCTGGGATGCGTGGTCCTGATAGCATTTAACATCGTCTTCATACCTCAGTGGGGCTATATGGCCTGCGCCTGGGGCGGCGTGGCTGGCTATGGCACCGCCATGCTGCTATCGTATTTTGTTGGCCAGAAGAAATACCCTATTGACTATCCGCTGCTCAGCATCGGAGTCTATGTGCTTATTGCCGGCCTGTTCACCGCCATCATGATGCTATTGCCCGGCGACTGGCCAACATGGCTGCGCCTGAGCATCAACACCGTGCTGATAGTTATGTTCGTAGGCCACAT
>JAZUHM010000255.1:0-1715 GCA_045641725.1 Bacteroidaceae bacterium
ACTAAGTCCCTGACGGCGGGACAAGCCCCAGCCTCGCGCAAAGACTACTCCCGTCTCTACACAGGACACTCCCCATCCACCCGCACCCATTCCAACCAAATCCCCGTAGGCCGCCAGCCCGCGGGGATTTTTTTGTAAAACTCAAGAGATTACAAGGGCCGCAGAAAACGCCAAAACATTCCCACGGCCCACTAAATATTTCCCCAGGCCCTTTTATATATAAATAATGTAAGAATAACCACGCCATGATAACTTCTTGGCGTGACGGAGGCAGGATTTTCTGCAAAATTCTTGACCAGAAACGCCGCGCAACGGCGCTTTAACAAGAATTAAATGCACAATATTTTGCAGTTTCAATGAAACGATGTAACTTTGTGCGCAAAATTAACAAAAAAAATTACGCGTAACACATGGACTCACAGATTAAGAAAATCGTAGGTGGCCGCATATTCACCCCGCAGGGCTGGATCAAAGACGGCACAATCGTAGTTAAAGACGGCAAGATTGCAGAAATCAGCAATGGCCCAATCGAGATAGAAGGCGCCGAGGTTATCGACGCCAAAGGCAACAACGTAGTGCCTGGCGGTATCGAACTGCACATTCACGGTGGCGGCGGCCGCGACTTTATGGAGGGCACCGAAGAGGCTTTCCGCGTGGCTATCCAGGCTCACGCCAAGCACGGCACCACATCTATCTATCCTACCCTCTCGTCATCTTCCGTACAGATGATTAAGGACGCCCTCGCTACCTGCGAAAAGCTTATGGCCGAGCCATATTCGCCAGTGCTGGGTCTGCACCTCGAAGGCCCTTACTTCAACCCTAAGAAGGCCGGCGCACAGATCCCAGAATACATCACCCCTCCAATCCCTGCCGACTACGAGGAGATTATCAACAACACCACCGCCCTCAAGCGTTGGGACGAGGCCCCAGAACTGCCAGGCACCACCGAGTTTGGTAAATACTGCACCGACCACGGCATCTTGGCTGCCATTGCCCACACCTGCGCCGAATACGTTGACGTAAAGCGCGCCTGGGACTGCGGTTTCCGCCACGCCACACACTTCTACAACGCCATGACGGGCTTCCACAATGTGCGTGAGTTCAAGCACGAAGGCACCGTTGAGAGCGTATATACCTTCCCAGAAATGAGCGTTGAGATGATTGCCGACGGCATCCATGTGCCACCTGCAATTCTCAAGATGATCTACATGGTCAAGGGCGTAGAGCACACAGCCCTCATCACCGACGCCTTGGCCTGCAGCGCCAGCGACAGCAGCGTGGCATTCGACCCTCGCGTAATCCTCGAAGACGGCGTTTGCAAACTCGCCGACCGCTCGGCTCTGGCTGGCTCTATCGCCACCATGGACCGCCTTATCCGCACTTGCGTTGAGCAGGCCGACATTCCTCTCGAGGACGCCATCCGCATGTCTTCAGAGACACCGGCACGCATCATGGGCGAACTCTCTCGCAAGGGCACACTCGAGGCTGGCAAAGACGCAGACATCTGTATCTACGACCCAGCCATCCAGCTCCAGCTCGTGCTCCAGCAGGGCCGCGTAGTAGAATAATTTCGCGCAGAGCCCGACTCTCATCAGCCGACCGTGAATCTGATAATCGACATAGGCAACAGCGTGGCCAAGGTGGGCTTGTTTGACGGCAAGACCCTCGTCAGCCATGAGCGCATCGACACCTGCCAGCTGGCCACCGAAGCAGAG
>JAZUHM010000256.1:0-2371 GCA_045641725.1 Bacteroidaceae bacterium
CCGCCTGTTTTGCGCCTATCGACAGCGCCCATTACCGCTGCTTGCAGTATATGCCGGCGCCCAACAACGGTGTGGTCGATAGCGAGAGTCAGCGCATGTTTCCGGGCGACGTGGTTCGCCATGAGTGGGCCGATATGGCCACCATTCGCAAGGTCAGGTCTATGCTGGAGCGCGAGCGCCCCGGCGTGTGCAGCCAGACCATTGTTTATCATCTCGACAATAAATCACTAAATCAATACACTACAAATGAAATTCAAGAGTTTTTTACTAAGCCTTAGCGTTTTGTTGTTGCTTGGCGTGGTTAAGGCGTCGGCTTGTGGCGGCGACGACCTCTACAGCGGCACGATGGCAAATCTTTTTGTCGTGACAAATCCACTTGATGCCGACGAGACCGGCATTAACACCATCGACGAGAGCGTGGACTTCTGGTACGCCTATCTGGGCGGCGCACTCGACAAATCGACCCTCAGAGAAACTATCTTGTACTCGCGCATTGAGGACTATACAGCCCCCGAGAAGTCGGAGAATGAGCTTGTCAAGATTCTGGTTAAGCGCAAGGACAAAATTGCCTTGGCTTATCTCAAGATCAATGAGCAGCTCTACAATCTCAAGAACTGGGCGCAAAACTGGGACTACCAGAAGCCTAAGATTGCCGACTACCGCGCGCTGATTAATCAGCTGGCGCGATATACTGCCACCCCTAAGCTCAAGGATCGCTTTGTTTATCTGCGCATCCGCTGCCTCTTCTGCGCTGAGGACTACGACGCTGTGGAGAAGGAAATCAACCTTAATATAAACAAGGTGGCAGATGCCAATATCAAGCGCCGCCTTGAGGGTTATATGGGCGGTGTGTATTTTCACCGTGGCCAGTTTGCCGAGGCTCTCGACGTGTTCTATAAGATTGGCGACCAGCGAAGCATCGACCGCTGCGTGAGCCGCCTGCTCGACCCCGACAAGCTTGAGTCTTATTACGAGAAGAATCCTAACTCCATCGTGCTGCTCTATGTGATGCAGGACTATGCAAACTATATCTACCACGCCAACTACAACGACGGTGAGGATGGCGAGATCTGGCCCCAGGTGCGCCGCGACTATGCCAAGATGTATGACTTTGCGCGCAAGGTGGTGAGAGAGAAGAAGGTGAAGAACCCTATGGTGTGGCAGATGTTTGTGGGATTCCTTGAGTTTGCAAACCACAAGTGCGACAATGCCTTTAACTCGTTTGCCGAGGCTCAGAAGATGGGCGGCACCGCGGATCACCAGGACCTCGCCCGCTATCTCAAGCTCATTGCGGCCTTTGGTATGACCAACAAACCCGCTGATTTTGAGGATTATATCCTGGCCGAAGTCAAGGATATGAGGGAGTTGATAGACAAGAAGTTCTCGTCGGAGGACGAAGAAATGCCCGGCCCTCTTTGGAACATCTATAATTATCAGTTGCCCGAGGCACTCTATGCCTATTGCGTGGCCCAGAACAACTGGCAGGCGCAGATGCTCACGCTCGCCCTGTTTGGCATGGTGCCGATAGACGGAATGTATGAGAGCTACTGGTCTGTTGTGGATGGCAAACTATCTACAGATCAGCTGATTGGATTCCTCAACAAGCTGCAGAAGCCCGACAAGAAGGACAAGCTTTCTTATGGCCTCACTCAGCTTGTGAGCATCAACGCGACTACTTCGATGAATGAGCTTATCGGCACCAAGTATATCCGCGAGGGCAACTACGACAAGGCTATCGAGTATCTCAAGAATGTGCCTGCCACATTCTATGCCAACACCGGCCTGGGCAGCTACCTCAATCTGCGCAAGGTGCCCGAGGAGGTAGATTTCGCACGCTATGATACCAACAATCTGGAGGGTGACGACGTGCCAGAATATCGCCAGACTAAACTCGAGTTTGCTATCCGCATGCGCGACAACCACAAGCGTCTCAAGAGTCTCAAGGGCGACGAGCGCGCCAAACTGGCATACCAGATGGCCAAAGAGGTGTTCCATGCCTCGCCCGCGGGCGACCTGTGGGCAATCACCGAATATGGATGGTCGAGTGCCGACGTACCTTATAATAATATGAACAACCAGGCGGTGGTGCTGCTCAACACAGCGGCGCAGAGCACCAAGGACTTTGACCTGCTCAAGAAGATTTATATCGGTCTGGCCAGTGTGCCGCAGGAGGAAACCCGCGGCGTGGTATATGACTATGAGACCGAGACACACAGCCTCGTTATCGGCATCTCGCAGCGCATGGGCTACGAGTGGCTCCGCCTGAGCCTCGCCCCCGACGACGAATGGGCCCGCTCGTGCGACGTGTTCCAGTTCTACTGCCACAATGAAAATTAAACTATTACTCGCATTTGAGCCGTCTGCTCCCCTA
>JAZUHM010000257.1:0-2741 GCA_045641725.1 Bacteroidaceae bacterium
AGGAGTGCGAGGTCGCGGCTTACGGCTGGGTATTTGCTTATCTCGGTGAAGCTGACCTTGTTTTTACGGCTTTTCTTCATGATGGCTTTCCAGTCGAGGTCGGCGTAATATACTTGTGTCTTGATGTCGGCTTTCTTGAGCACTTTTGGGCTGATTACGCCGAGTGTGGCATATACTTTGCCGCTCTTGTCGTTGATTTGGAGTGCTGAGCTGTAGATGTCGAGTGTGCACTCGTTGAAGAAGAGTGTGCCGAGGCTGATGCCGAGACGGTTGAATATGTTTTCTACGTATGCCTTGAGGTTGTAGAATGAGTATTCCTCGTTTGCGTGTGCCCATGAGCCTTCGATGCGCTTGCCGGTGATCCAGAGGCCGAGGTGCATGCCTTCGTCGTAGGCGCTGAGTATCTGGCCTTCTTTCTTGTTGTCGGCGCTGAATGAGTAGGTGTTGCCAAATTCGTACATCATGAGGTTTGGTGCCTTGTGGTTGATGTTGAATCGGAGTGACTCAAGGCCGCCGAAGAGCAGTGTCTGGCGCATGACGTTGAGGTCTTCGCTGAGTGGGTTCATGAGTTGTACGCTGTTTTGGGCAGGGTAACTCTCGAGGCCTTCGAAGTAAGAGGCCTTGGTGAGCGAGTTGTTCATTATCTCGTTGAAGCCTTGTGCTGTGAGCTGTTCGCTAATGAGGTGCTGGAGCTTGTTGCTGCGGTCGGCATCGCCCTTGACGGTGAGTGATGAGTTGACTGACGATGGTATCTCGACATTGTTGTAGCCATAGATGCGGAGGATGTCTTCTACTACATCGCATGGGCGCTTGACGTCAACGCGGTAGGCCGGCACTGAGAGCGAGAGTGTGTCTGCTGTCTCGGCATCAATCTTGATGTCGAGGCTGGTGAGGATGCTCTTGATGGTGTCTTTGCCGATCTCCTTGCCGATAAGGTTGTTGGCGTATTCATAGGAGAGTTCTACCTTGAAGTCTTCGATTGGGGTAGGATAGACGTCTTTTATCTCCATTGAGATTTTGCCGCCCGCGAGTTCCTTGGCGAGGATGGCTGCTTGCTTGAGGGCGTAGATGGTGCCGTTGGGGTCGATGCCGCGCTCAAAGCGGAAGCTGGCGTCGGTGCTGAGGCCATGGCGGCGAGCAGACTTGCGGATGGTGGTGGGGTTGAAGTAGGCTGACTCAAACAAAACGTTGGTTGTGGTCTCGTAGGTGCCTGAGCCCTTGCCGCCAAATACTCCGGCAATGCACATAGGCTCCTGGGTGTTGCAGATGGCGAGGTCTTCGCTTGAGAGCTTGTGTTCTACGCCGTCGAGTGTGACGAATGGTGTGCCCTCGGGCTGTGTCTCAACCACGATGGTCTTGCCGGTGATCATGTCGGCGTCGAAGCAGTGGAGTGGCTGGCCGTAGGCGTGGAGGATGTAGTTTGTGATATCCACGATGTTGTTGATTGGACGCAGACCGATGATGTTGAGTTTCTCTTTAAGCCATTCTGGGCTCTCCTTGACTTCGCAGCCGGTCACGCTGACAGCTGCATAGCGTGGGCAGCGGTCGGTGTCCTTGATCTGCACGTCGATTTCGAGGTCGTGGTTGTCAACCTGGAAGGCTTCGTCGCCAGGGCGGTGGAGAGATGTCTCATAACCGTTCTGCACGAGCCATGCATAGAGGTCGCGGGCCACGCCATAGTGAGAGCATGCGTCAGCGCGGTTGGGGGTGATGTCAACCTCGATGATATAGTCGCTTGATAGGTTGTAGTATTCTGCAGCTGGTGTGCCGACCTTGGTGTCCTGGGGCAGTACGATGATGCCGTCGTGGCTGGTGCCAACGCCAATCTCATCTTCGGCGCAAATCATGCCGAGGCTCTCAACGCCGCGGAGCTTAGAGCGCTTGATGGTGAATGACTGGTCGCCGTCGTAGAGCACGGTGCCGATGGTGGCCACGATAACCTTCTGGCCAGCGGCAACGTTGGGCGCACCGCAAACAATCTGTGTGGGCTCGCCATTGCCGAGGTCCACGGTGCAGATGTGCATGTGGTCTGAGTTGGGGTGTTCAACGCAGGTCAGCACTTGACCTACTACCAATCCCTTGAGACCGCCCTTGATAGACTGTACTTCTTCTACAGAGCCAACTTCGAGGCCGATAGATGTGAGCGCATCGGCTGTTTCCTGTGGAGTGAGATTAAAATCTACATACTCCTTGAGCCATTTGTAGGATATATTCATTTTGTCTTTCTTTGTTTTAATTTATAATTTAGCTGCAAAATTAAACAAATTTTTTAGAACTCTTGCTTTATATATATAAAATAATGTGTGTTTTGCGTGCAAAATTGGGCTTTTGGGTGTAGAATTGACTGCGTAGAATATGTTATGGCCGCCTCTTTGGGTAAAGAGACGGCCATGTGGAGATGTGATATTGTGTGGTTTTCGCAAAATGCGGATGTCGATTGCAAAGGGTGGCGTTAGAATGGTGCAGAACCATCTGAACTGCCGCCGAGCGGGTCGCTTGCGCCTATGCCGAAGGGGTCGCTTGCACCTATGCCACTAGCGTATGGATCGGCACCAGGGGGTGTTGGGAGGGAACCGCCGCCAAATTCGGGGGGCAGTTGGCTTCCAGAGGGTGGGGCGGATTCGTTGCTTCCGGCTTCGCGCAGAGAGCCTCCGTTGAAGGTGTCGTCGTCTTTGTTGGAGAAACGGGTGTATTCGCCTCGGAATTTGAGCAACACGATGCCTACCTCACCATTACGGTGC
>JAZUHM010000258.1:0-8237 GCA_045641725.1 Bacteroidaceae bacterium
GGGCACCGATGTGTTGCGCAGGTGTTCCTTGATCTGTCGGAGGCCTTCTACTTCGCGCATGCCTTGGGCTGTGAGCCTCACATAGTCGGCGCCTGCCCTCACAATTCTCATGCACTGGGCCACCGAGGCGTCGGCGTCGGCGGTGGGTGTGGTGGTCATGCTCTGCAAGCGGATGGGGTTGTTGCCGCCGAGAGGTCGTATGCCTATAGCGACTTCGGTGGTCTGGCGGCGTTGGTAGTTAAAGTACATAGGTTGTGGTGGTGTGGGTTGTTGCGAAAAGTGTGGGGATTTTCGGCCAGGGTCAGTGGATGTTGTGTTTGCTGAGTGTGGCCTCGAGTTCGGTTGGGGCGATGTCGCGCTCCAGAATTACGCCGGTAGAATCTACCAATATGTTGGCGGGCAGTTGCTTGAGGCCGAAAAGCGACACGAGCGGGGAATTGAAGGTCTGCAGGTCGCAGATATTGTAGCCGCGGATGCTGTCGGTGCGGATTATTCTGCTGCAGGCGGCGGTGTCGGCGTCGAGACAGATGTTGAGCTGCTCGATGCGTCCGCTGAGCCTTTTCATAAGGTGGCGTTGTGTGACTACGGGGTAGATAAAGTTGTTGTCGGCTGTGCTCCAGAAGCTGATAAGCATGGCGCGTCCCTTGAAATTGTCGTTGTTTACGCTCTGGCCGTAGATGGTGGTGGCGTTGAAGCGGGGAAGCTTGTTGCCGGGCTGGCATTGCGCGATGGCGCTGAGCTGCAGGTTGTAGGCAAGCAGAGCTTTCCGCTCGGGGCGAATCTTGCGCATGGCTTCGAGCAGGGTGCGCACCTTATTATAATCGGGGTGTTCGACCTGCAGGAAATATTCGTCGAATACGGCCACGCTGGCCCACGACTCGGGGTGGGCGAGTATGAATTGCTCGGCGGCTTTGGTGAGGGCGTCGCCTTTGAGGGCTTGTGTGGAGAGGCGGAATTCGCTGAGTGCCTCATTGTGCTCGTCGCCGCTGACTTTGACTGCGAGGATATTGTTTGCATCGCCGCTGAGGCTGACGCTTTCGCCGGGTATGGCGATTATCTGGGTCTGCAGAAAGTTGGGATATTGCAGATAGATGATGCAGGTGTCGGCAAGGGGGTGTGTGAACTCGAATTCTCCGTTTTGAATCTTGATTGTATCGAGCGTGGCCCACTCTGCGGACGGGCTGAAGCACATGAATTCGCCCTGTTTGATCCCTTTGAATTTGCCGGATATCGAGAAGCTCTGCCTGTCGCCGGCACATGAGGCGACAAGCAGAGCAATCAGGATAATATAGATGCTTGTTTGTTTCAAAGCGTTGCTTGTTTGTTTCAAAAAAGCGGGTGTCTGTATCAAAGCGCTGGGCGCGTATTACTTCAGGAGGGCCTTAAACGCAGCGCTGCCGGCCAGTTTGGCAAACTCGAGGTCTTTGGCGGCGTAGGCAGCCAGTGTCGGGTCTTGCTCGATGGCAGACTTGAGGTTGTCGATGGCAAGGTTGGCGTTGTTGGTGCGGGCTGAGATGATGGCCTTGAGATATGAGGTCATGGCATCGGGCGAAGCCACTGCGTTGAGGGTAGTGGCGGCTGCGAGATAGTCCTTGGTCAGGAGCAGGGCGAGACCTGCGCTGTTGCTGGCGCTCTTGCCGAAATTGGTGACGGCCTGAGCGTAGTTGCCCTTGAGGAGATTGAGATTGCCGAGGGCCTCATTGAGTGCGTAGGCGTCGCCTCCCTTGGCCAGCGACTGAGTGGCGCCGTCGATGTCGCCTTTGAGCATCTGCAGGAGACCGTTGTTTACGTTTGGCTCGGCTGCTTTAGGATTGAGGGCGAGGGCTTTGTTGACGTATTCCTGTGCGGTGGCAAAGTCGCCGTTCTGGTATGCGATTGTGGCGAGGTCGTTGAGTGCGCGATAGTCTGCGGGATAGAGCTTGGCGGCAGTCTGGAGGATTGCGGCCTGATCGGCTGTTTCCTCGCTCAGGGCTACGGCGTAGAGCAGTTCGTCGATGCTCAGCTTGCTGGCGTCGGCCTTGTACTGCTGCTGGATTTCCTCGTCGCTGCGGCCGATGAGGTCATAGTTGAGCATGATTCGTGCGCGGCGCAGCTGGGGCAGGATTTCCTTGGTGAGGTCGGTATATGCAGCCGAGATGTTGCGAATCTGGGTTTCTCTCTCTTCGGGGTCGGTGTACATCGAGAGGACGCGCAGGATGACCTCCTTGTCCTGGATGTTGGACTTTGAAACGAGCTGCTGGAAGCCTTCCCAGTCTTCGGCTGTGTATTTGGTGTTGACATCGCCCTTGAGTCCGGCGCCGCTAAGCTGCTGATTTACATAGTCTTTGGTGTTCTTGCCGCGGTTTTCGGCCAGGGTGGTGTTAAACTTGAGCGAGCCTTCTGGCGATGCGTATGACGACACCTCTACTCCCTCGAGGGCCTTGCGGTTTTCGTCGGCCTGAATCTCCTTGAGTGTGTTGATAAACTGCTGGATCGACACGCTCTTGAGCTCGCCGGTGCGGATATTTGCCTGGTTTACAAGGAACTGGATGTTGGCTTCCTGCTTCTGCTTGATAATGCGCTGGAAGTTGTCTTCGGCATAGGCTGTGGCAGCGCTCTGGAGGGTGCGCTTAACCAGTTCGGAGGTTGCGATTACGCCGCTGGCCACCTTGACCTCAGGAATGTTGACGGTCTTCTTGCCAACCTTGGCGTCAAAGGTGAGGTAGAGGTCGCTCTGCAGCATTGGGGCAACGTAGTCGAAGGTGTTCTTCATGGTATAGTTGCCGCCCACGCGGTATGAGATGGCCTGGTTGTTGCCTTCAACCTTTTCGCCCTGGAATGTGGCAGGCTGGCCAACGGCCTGGCCGCCTTCGTAGCGCAGTACCGGGGTGACTGTGACGATGGCCTTTTTCTTCATGTATTTCTCTGGGAAGAGGCCGTTGATAGTGGCAGGCACCTTGCCTGCGTTAGACTCCAGCGGGTTGGGAGTCACTGTGAAATTGTCGGCGCTGAGAGGGCCCATCTTGCTGCACGAGGTAAATGCGGCGGCAGAGGCGATAGTCAGCGCAAGTAAAAGTTTAGATTTCATATTGCGATATTGTTAGATTATTTACAGATGTGAATTTGTCTAAGCGTTTTGGCCTGACAGACAGTTATAATTTAATAATGTAGTTTCAAGAATGCAAATTTCGCAAAGAAAATTGATAACAGCAAGAAAAATGCGCAAAAAAGTCGTGCTGATTTGAAAATATTGCGCTCTCTCAAAAACAAGATTCGCGCTAATTTTGGTTCACAGCGCTGTGAACGAACGTTCATAGCGCTGTGAACAATCGTTCACACCGCTGTGAACAACCGTTCACAGCGCTGTGAACAGAATTTATCTCGAATCTGGAAAATTTTAGGGCGAAGAAAAATCTGCTGAGTGCGCGGCTAAAATTGTGTAGGTCAGGCGGTTTGGTGCGTTCTTGGTGCTTGAGGCATGGATTGGGGTTGTTTTGCTTTTTAGTGTCAAGAAAAATAAAAAAGTTATTGAGTTGTCTCGAGATGACTCAATCACAACTTTTAATATTAATACCTGTAAAAAATGGGTAGAAAGAGTAGTCTAATCGCGGGAGCAGACCGGCTCGAAAACGGCCTATATTGCTGTCAGACGGGATAAAGGTGCCGTCCGGAGCTGGGGCGGCAATGGATTTGCGGCAGTCGCGGTATGCGGATTATGCGCTGAAAATTCGCCGAAAAGGCCCGCAAAATGAATATTTGTGTTATAAATATTCCGGCAGCGTTAATTTCTTGAAAAAAAGCGGCAGATTTTGTGCTTGATTTCAAAAAAATATATAAATTTGTACGCTGAATAGTGAATATGCGCTCGTGTGCGCACAGAACTATGCAAAATCGGGCCAAAGAATGCTGGCGCAAAGCCCTGAAGACCTGGCCCGGCCGACCAAAAGTAATTAATAATAAAAACAATAAATACTACAAATGAAAAACTTAATCAAAAAATCAGTGATCGCGGCTGTGCTGCTGCTCTCGGGAGTGGCGTTCTACAGCTGTTCTGACAAGGTGGATGAGAGCGACTACGCTACATTTACCGGCGAGACCATTACCTCTTATCTCAAGGGGTCTGAAAAGTACACAAGCTTTGTGTATATCTGTAGCAAGGTTAGACTGAGCTCTCGCAGTGAGTCAACCATCGACCAGCTGCTCTCAGCACGCGGCAACTACACCGTGTTTGCACCAACCAACGAGGCCGTGCAGCACTATCTCGACTCAATCTATGTGACCAAGGACTATGACATCACACAGATTCCTGACTCAACAGCCGAATACATCGTGCGCAACGCCATTATCGACAATGGTTCTAACAAAGCATATCTCACCACAGACTTCCTCGTAGGTGCGCTCGAAAAGACCAACATGAACGACCGCTATATCACCGTGAGCTACAGCAATGACTCAACAGGCCATTCTGAGACAGTGATTAACGAGCACTCAATCATCACAGCCGCCGATATCGAGGTAGAAAACGGCGTTATCCACGGCGTGAACACCGTGCTCAAACTCTCTAACGCATATCTGCCAGCACTGATTGAGCAGACCGACAACCTCAAGATCTTCTCGCTGCTCCTCTCGCAGACCGGTTGGGACGACAAGATGAGCATCTATCGCGACGAAAACTATGAGCAGAATCACGAGGAATTTATCTCCAGCCTCGACGGCAGCGGCCAGAAGAAGGCCCCAGAGCACCGCTACTTCGGCTTTACCGCATTCGTAGAGACCGACAGCATCTTCGTAGAGAAGTGGGGCTTGCCACAGCCAATAGTAGAGAATGGCATTCTGCAGAATGTAGGCGAAATCCTCGAAGCCGTAAAGGCCAAGTGCGCCGAGATCTATCCTGACGCCAAGGGCACCGACCTCAAGAAGGAAGACAACGCCGTTAACCAGTTCGTGTCTTACCACCTCCTGCCAGAGCGCCTCACTTGGGACAAGATCGTCGTACACCACGCCGAGATGGGCTATGCCTACAACAACCCGACCAACCTCTCAATCGACTGCTTTGAGTTCTACGAGACCCTCTGCACCAGCCACCGCCGCCTCCTCGCAATCACCGAAGGCAAAGAGACCGACGGCAAGCGCCTCAACCGCCACTGCGAATACAGAACAAACGTAGAAGCTGGCGAGTTCTATGAGGAATACAACGTAGATCGCCCAGGTATTCTCGTGCTCGAGAGCAACGGCGGCCGAGTAAACAACGCCCTCAACGGATTCTATTATACCATCGACGACGTCCTCGTATATGACGACGATGTGCCTAACGTAGTTCTCAACAAGCGCCTCCGCTGGGACGTAAGTTCACTCCTCCCAGAGCTCATTACCAACGGCTATCGCCTCATCAAGGACAACGACCAGCACATGTTCCCATTAGGATATTTCGACAATCTCCAGGTAGTTGAAGGCAGCCGCGTCTGCTACTTCCCATACTATTCTTCAAACATCGATAATTATCAGGGCGACGAGTTCAACGTACGCGGTCAGTACGATATGATTCTCCGCTTGCCACCAGTGCCATATCGCGGCACATGGGAATTCCGCCTTGCCGCACCTACCAACACCTCGTTCGGTATGGCCCAGATTTATATCGGCAAGAATCCTAACAACCTCACACCAGTCGGCCTGCCACTCGACCTCCGTCTCTCGCAGAACAAGGCCTGCGGCTGGGAGCAGGATGACCTCAAGGATTGGGACCACAACTACGAAAACGACAAGATCATGCGCAACCACGGTTATATGAAGCCACCTTACCACGACGGTATCAAGAAGAGCGGCAACGTCATCACCGAGTCTATGCGCAACACCACAACTTACGCCAACAACCTCCGTATGCGCAAGATTATCACTCAGGGCACATTCGACCCAGACGAAGTTTGGTATATCCGCGTTAAGTCTGTAATGGAAAACACTAACCTCGCCTTCCTCCTCGACTACCTCGAGTTTGCTCCAAAGTGGGTTTACAGCGGTTCAGAGGCCGAGGATATCTGGTAAGATTCCGACAGCAAGACAGAGAACTTTTTCTCCTAAATACCTTATTTAATAATAATAAGGACAAATGCGCTAATTTGACACCTTGAAATTCAGCGCCCAATCACAAAACGGGCCCAGAGCCAACTGCCGGCAAGCAGCTAGGCAGTTGACTCTGGCCTTCGTTTTTTGGCAAAGCATATTTTTTCTAACGTTTATCAATATTATTAACTAACTAAATTTCACGCAAATGAAGAAATTTTACTTTCTTTTGACACTCGTGCTTGCCATGGCATGCACAGTGGCAGTGAATGCGCAGAAGTACAGCCTTTCTGAGGAAGCCGGAATTCCTGAGCCAGGCGTAACTTATGCCATTATGAATGCGGGAACCCAGACTTACATGTCTTGTAAGTATGGTCCTAGCGGTGGTTTGCTCACAATCCTCGCCGACGACGATGTTCTCTGGCAGATTGAGGCAACTGGTGAAAAGACAGATGCAGGTTTCGACCTCTACTATCTTTTCAATGTCGGCCAGCAGAAGTATGTACAGGAGGTTGACCTCGAAGGCAATCCAGGCCTCGACGGTTATGACGTCTTTGCATACAATGGCTTCAACTTTGGGCTTGGTGACAAGACCAACGCTGCCAAGGTAACCATTGAAAAGGGTACTCCTGGCGAAGATGCTCTCGAAAACGAGGCATGGCGTACCAATGGTCCTTCTACCGGTTTCGTGATCGCTCGTAACGGCGGCCCAGTAGAATGGCCAGACGAGACACAGCGCCTGTTTAAGTTTGGTGTTCAGAATGTGAATGTTGCCTATGAGCCTTATAACGAAGAGGTAGCTTGGCAGTTCTGGACCGTAGAGGCCCTCAGCGCTCAGGCAGAGCTCGAGGCTCTCGTTGATAACTACGCCGGCACCGAGTTTATCGCTGGCACCGACCCAGGTTTCTATGACGAAAAGAAGGTTAATGCCTACAATGAGTCACTTGAGGCCGCTATGATTCTCGTGATGACCACTGCAACTGAAGAGGAATACGCAAATGCAGTTAAGGATCTCCGCGCTAAGCGTGAAGCAGTAGAAAATGCTTCTATTGGAATCACTCCTGGTTATTATTATATGGTAAATGCCTTTGCTGATCACCTCGACCAGTTTGGTGTAGAAAAGGCAGCCTATGCTAATCCTGATACCAAGACTTTGTATTATAAGAACTTCGACGAGAACGTTGTTGATTTCGTATTCTATGTAGAGGAAGGCCCTGAGGCCGACGAGTTCTGGGTACAAGACTATTCTACCAGCCTCTTCGTTTCTAAGGGTACCGCATGGTATAACTCAACTCCATTCATGACTCCTGACAAGGCTGAGCCACAGAATATCCGCCTCTTCTCTCCAGGTAAGTGGTATTGGGGTAGCCGTGAGTTCCACAACACTTCTTACACTCCGTATGCAGTGTCTTACCCTGTAACTGCTAACGACAAGACCGAGCAGCCTCTTACCTCATGGGGCCAGTGGGCTGACGACGTTACCAAGCTCCAGGGTACCAACCTCTGGTACATCCGCAAGGTGCCTGCTGACAAGATGGAAACCTTTGTTGCCCAGAAGCAGCAGGCTGACCGCGACGGCGCAGTTAAGTCTCTCGTTAAGGAAGCCAATGATCTCTATGGCAAGCTCTTCTCTTATGCTACAGATTTCGAAAACGGCCTGATCACTCGCGCAACCGGTGGTGTTGGTGAGGATCCTGCAGCAGGCTGGCAGATTAAGTTCTCTACTATCCGTACTCAGGGCATCGCATCTGCCGACAAGTATGAATTCCTCATCGACGAAGATCCTGCAACCTATATGCAGGGCAAGGGCGATATCCATATCAGACTGGATGAGCCACAGCAGGTTCTGACTTTCGTTTACCAGACTCGTGGTGGTAGCGACAAGCAGAAGGGCTGGGGCCTTGAAGAGCGTCCAAAGAGCGTAGATATCCTTGTTGCAAATACTGCAGAAGGTGACACCATTGCTTACAGAGTACATCAGGGCGTTGACATGGGCGCTATCGATGCTGCTGACACCGAGACTCTCAAGTCTATTCCTGTAACTCTCGACATGGGTCGCAATATCAACTACATTATCTATCGCGTTACCCTCAACAACAAGGGTGCTGATTACTTCACCCTTGGTGGCCTCCAGGTTTATGGCGCTAAGGTTGATGAGACCACTTCTCAGTACTACACCACTCCTGGTTTGAAGGAAGTGG
>JAZUHM010000259.1:0-2062 GCA_045641725.1 Bacteroidaceae bacterium
CTGCGTATTGATGAGGCCCGCCTGCTGGCCGCGCTGTTCAAAATAGAACTCGCTCTGCATCGGGGCTGCCCAGGGACGCTGATCATAAAACTCTGTGCCAAACTTCACACGGCCTTTTAGCATATAGTACGCAGTATCAAAGCCCCACATTGGCACCGAAAACATCTCGAGAGGCAATTCCACGTCAAAATTTTCCTTATAAAGCTGTGCAAAGTTGCGTGCACGAGGCTCGCCATAGCGTGGGTAATTGGGCTGCAGCACATAGGCATTGAGCATAGCCAAGTCGGCGCGCTGCTCGGCCGTGGTAGCTTGTTCGTACCATGTGGGATAACCTATCACAGCCGCCTTGGCACCGCCAATCTGCTTGGCGAGAGCGAGCAAATCTGCCATTGTCTGATTGTCGTATCTCACCGGCACAATCACGGCGTCCTTGTCGCCCAATGCCTGCAGCAGCTTCTTGTTGTCAGCCGCATAAGGCAACACTTTTGCGCCCTTCACATATTTGCTCATATAGTTGGCAAAGGGGCCGACGCCGTCAACGTCATTGGTAGAGGCCACATATATCTTTTTGGTCGGGAACACCTTCTTAGTCAGCTTGTAAGCCTGCACGGTATAGTCGGTCTGGGTGACCTTGAAGGCGTAGAAATTCTTGTTGTCGATAAACTTGTCGTAGGCGCCGCCAAAGGGCACAACCAGTTTGGTGCCATTCTTCACAGAATACTCATTGGCCACGGCAATCTGCTCCTGATTGGACGGCAAAAACACGATGTCGAAAGCGCCGTTGGCCTGCGCGTTGAGCAATGCGCTCATATCCTGGGGCGATGTGCCGCAGTCAGCCGCTGTGACGTCGAACTTCTGACCCTTAATCTCGCGGCCAAGCGAATCTGCCGCCATCAGCAGTCCGCGATAGTACTCCACATACCTCTGCTGCATGCCGCCAGCTGTCTTGAACGGCAAAAAGACGCCCACCTTGACCGGGGCTGTCTGCGCAAGCATACTCACCGTGCCCGCCGACATTGCCAACAGACACAATATCAATATTTTATTTATAAAACTTCTCATATCATTGAATTTTTAGATTACAAAGATACAAAAAAGTGCGAACAGTGGCTAAATATTAACAAAAAAAATATTTCTTCGCCCCAAACAACGCACTTTTAGGAGCAAATATTTCCATGAATACACCAAAAAGCGTAACTTTGCACAACTAAGAGGAAAACAACAAAACCACCAAACAACAAAACAACCATATGAATACCCATTTCTGCAAAAAGCTCCTGATAATGATGGGCGTGCTTTGCTCCATCACCTTTGTCAGCACCCAGGCGGCCAACGACTATAGCGACCCAAGCGCGTCGCCAATCATGCGCATAGAGACCGAAAACGGCAAAGAAGAATTTAACGAATATACCGGCTCAGCGCCAATCAAGGCATTTTTCGAGGCCAACGTAGAGAACGTGGGCGACTATACCCCACTCTACGAATGGCATGTGTATAAAGACGGCAAAACCGACGCACCCTACCTCGTGCGCTACGAAGCTGACTTCAACTATGAGTTTCGCGAGACCGGCCAGCACGGCATCTCGCTCACCATCAGCTTTGTAAACAACGGCGACACCATCTCCTACAAGATGGAGACCGACTTCACCGTAAGCGCCAGCTCGTCGGTGCTCAACGTGCCAAACGCCTTCTCGCCAAACGGCGACGGCACCAACGACACCTTTGGCGTGAAAGACGACTACAAGAGCATCGTAGAATTCAAAGGCTATATCTTCAACCGCTACGGCACCAAGCTCTTTGAGTTTAAGAACATTACCGACCGCTGGGACGGCACCTACAAAGGCCACGACGTGCCCGACGGAGCATATTTTGTCAAGATCGAGGCCAAAGGCGCCGACGGCCGCCACTACAATATCAAAAAAGCCGTCAACATCCTGCGCGGCTACACCTATAACTCCACCGGCGGCGGTGGCAACTAAAAGCACACTTCCTTGCGATTTTAAAGCCCTTAAACCGGAACTCGTTGCGCTCTAAAAATTTCAGAATGCGACTTAAATCTGGT
>JAZUHM010000260.1:0-1890 GCA_045641725.1 Bacteroidaceae bacterium
GGCTGCACGCACCTGCAAGGCATCGCTCTCGGCAAATCCGGTCAGGTAGATGTAGCCAACGCCCGGACGCACAATGCCGTAATAAGGCACGTGGGGGATGGTGATGGTCTGACGGGTGATGGTGAAGCTGCGCTGCTTGTCCTCACCGGGACGCTGCACCTTCAGTTTGAAGGTAGTGCCCGCCTCACCGCGCAGCATGTTGCTCACCTTGTCGTTGGGCATGCCCTTCAGGTCCTTGTCGTCGATGCTCATCAGTATGTCGCCTGCTTTCAGCCCGGCCTTCTCGCTGGGGCTGCCCTTGTAGGGCTCGCTGATGACCACGCGGTCATGCTTCTTGTGGAAACGTATCACGCTGCCGATGCCGGCATACTTGCCCTGGGCCATGACCATCAGCTCGTCGTCGTCCTGCGGATAATAGGTGGTATAGGGATCCACGCGGTTCAGCATGGCCCTGATGCCCCACTCCATCACGGTGTCGGCACTGAGCGAGTCGACATAGAAGAGGTCCAGATGGCGGTATATCTCGCCGAACGTCTCCAGATTGCGAGACACCGCGCTATTGTGGTTCTCTGCCTTCTGTGCAAATCCATTGGCACCAATCAGCAGAAGTAAGGATATAAACAGCTTTCTCATTATTTATATATGTAATGTCTTATTTTACTTGTGAATCTGCTCTACAATCTCCCGCCACGTCTCTTCCGTCACCTGCGTGCCGATGACCTGGATCACCTTACTGCCGAGCAGCGAACCGGCCCAAAGACAACGTTCGAGCGAGAAGCCGTTGGCATAGCCATACAGGAAGCCACCGGCAAAGAAGTCGCCGGCTGCTGTGGTATCCACTACTTTGTCTACCAGGCAGGGCTCCACCACACAGGTCTCACCCTGGCACATGGCACTGCTACCGCGCTTGCCGAGCTTCACCACGGCCACCTCGCACATGCCGCCTATCTCCACCAGAGCCTCTGCGGGTGCCTTGCCGTGGGTAAAGGCCGCACTCTCCTCTTCGTTGGCAAAGACGATGTCGACGTATTCCTGCACAAGATAACGGAAGAAGTCCAGGTCGTTGGCCACGACGTTGTAGCTGGCCAGGTCGATGCTGACCTTCAGTCCGCAGGCTTTGGCCGTGCGCATGACGTGCTCGATGAAGGCATGGTTCTGCACCAGATAGCCCTCAATGTGCAGCAGGTCGTAGCCGTCAAAGGTGGCGGGGGTCACATCACCGGTCTCCGCCAACGCAGCTTCACCCAGATAGGTGGCAAAGGTGCGCTCGCCATCGGGCGAGATGAACGTATTGGCCACACCTGTCATGCCCGGTCCGAAGACCACGCGGGCTTCAATGCCACGCTCCTTACACTTGTCGGCAAAGAAGTGGCCCATCTCGTCATTGCCCAAGCGGCCCACGAAGCCCGTCTGGACACCCACCTTGGCTAGAGCCAGGATGGTATTGCCGGCCGAGCCGCCCGTCGCCATCTCAGGATTCAAGGTCTTCAGAATCGCAGAAATCCTCGTCTGCTGGTTGTCGTCGATCAACTGCATTCCACCACGAGGCAAATTAAGTTCATTGAGCAAGGCATCGTCCTTCAAAAGCGCCAAAACATCGACCAAAGCGTTGCCAAATCCAATTATTTTCATCTTATTTTTGCTTTTTTTTGAAATTTTTCTGCAAAGTTATTGCATATTTCCGAAAAAACAACTAATTTTGCAACGCAATTGAGAGAAAAACTCAAAAAATCGCAAAAAAACTGCTTCAGTAGCTCAGTTGGTTAGAGCACATGACTGTTAATCATGGGGTCGTTGGTTCAAGCCCATCCTGAAGCGCAAAGAGAGAATCCTACGGGTTCTCTCTTTTGCATTTCATAGGCTTTCACCAACTTCCGGGTCGTGGTTCTT
>JAZUHM010000261.1:0-9004 GCA_045641725.1 Bacteroidaceae bacterium
GACCTTGCTACAGGCATTCTGGAATACACCAACGCTGGCCACAACTCCCCTATTGTCATTCATGATGGCGAGGTGAAATTTTTCGCCGAGTCTGACAGTTCACCTCTAGGCATCTGGGATGAAGAGATATACCCCATCCACACTCTGCAACTAAGCAAGGGCGACACCATACTGCTTTATACTGATGGTGTAACCGAGGCCATGAGCCCAAATGGCGAGGAATGGGGAAATGACAAACTATTGCGCTGCGCAAAAGAATGCGGCAGAATGCTTCCCGACTCTATCATAGAGCATGTACTAAAAAGGGTAAGACAACATGCCGACATGGCCCAGCAAAGCGACGACATAACAATGCTTTGCGTGAGATATAACGGCAATAACGACTAAAATCGAAAGCGAAGCAATAAATATCAAGTTGAATCCCTGAAGGAACTGCAGGCCACAAGCGGTGACGCCCGCTTGGGTATGCCGTTCCTTCAGGGATTATTTATCAACTCTTTCCGATTTTTCGAAAAATTAAAGCACAGAGGACAAGATAGGATTTACCAGATTGTCACTCGTTTGTCCTTGGGCACATAGAGTGGCGATTTTTCTGTAATATTAAACGCCTTGTACCAAGCATCGATATGCGGCAGCGCTCCATTTACACGCCATTTGGCCAATGAATGTGGATCGCTTTTGGTACGACGGCGGATTTCTGCCTCACGAATATTGTTTGCCCAGACTCCTGCATAAGCAAGGAAGAAACGCTGCTCGGGCGTGAAACCGTTTTCCGCTTTCAAAGGATTGGATTTCATTGCATTTTGCAAAGCAGCGAAAGCAACGTTGAGACCTCCGTGGTCAGCAAGATTCTCGCCTTGGGTGAGCGCACCATTGGCATTCAAATCAGGCAAAACCTTAATATTATTAAAGAAATCAACCATTACCTGTGCACGCTGATTGAAGCCGTCGGCATCGCTCTGGCTCCACCAGTCACTCATATTGCCATCCTTGTCATACTTGCGGCCCTGATCGTCAAAACCGTGTGTCATTTCATGGCCAATTACTACACCAATGGCACCATAGTTAAACGGATCATCTGCCTTTTCGTCAAAGAATGGGTATTGCAGAATGCCAGCGGGGAAACAAATCTCGTTGGTCGGCGGATTATAATAGGCATTCACTGTTTGTGGAGTCATATACCACTTGTCTTTATCTACAGGTTTGCCAACAGCCTCATTTATTGCATAGACATTGTTAAATATACGTGCATGCATTACAGCCTGCATCAAAGAGGTACAGCCGTCAAAGTTGAATTTAGAATAATCCATCCATTTGTTGGGATAACCAATCTTGACGTAGAAGGTAGAGAGCTTATCCATTGCCTTAGCCTTGGTTTCGTCGCTCATCCACTCCTGTGCTTGTATGCGCTGACCGAGTGCTACACGCAGATTCTCAACCAGTTGTTCCATACGGGCTTTGGCAGATGCAGGAAAATATTTCTGTACATAAATCTGGCCTACAGCCTCGCCAAGCAAATTGTTTGTCAATTCTACAGAGCGCTTCCATTGAGGCTGTTGCACCTTGCGCCCTTGCAGAGTCTTCCCAAAGAAATCAAAAGATAAGTCTCTTTGCTCCTTGCCGAGCAAAGGTAATGTGCTGGTAATGAGGCGAAAGGTCATATAGGTTGCGATATCTTCTGCAGATTCCTCTCGAATTATAGCGCAAGCTTGTTTGATTGCCTCTGGCTGACCAACGTTTATTTCATTAAATTTAGGGAACTTGCAATCCACAAAAAATAATTTCTGCCAGTTTATTTCCGGATAATCATTCTCCAGTTGGGCAAAGCTAATCTTATTGTAATTATCCTCTGCAATGCGCAGCTGAGTATTGTTTTTAAATGAAGAAGCCAGACGGGTCTCTATGCGTATTACGGTGTTCATCTTAGCCTTGGCTTCATCCAAGCTAAGCTGCGGGAAGACCATCTTGAATGCCTTGGTGCCAAAGTCACGATAGGCATTGCGGATCTTCAAGGTATGCTCATCGGTGTCAAGATAATACTCCATCTCACCCAAAGTGATACCGCCCTGCTGCAACTGTACAAGGTTGACCTTGCTATCCTTGGCATCGCTCTCAAGCGAGATGTTAAAGAAACAGCTTATGTCCATCAACATACCAAAGGCGGCCATGTCCATCAGCGCAGCCTTATCGTTTGTGTCAAGTGCTTTCAAATAGAATTGCAAAGGCTTTAGTCCCTGACTGTTTTGAGTCGTGGTATCCATAGCCATATTATATAAGGTAGCGATATTGTCTTCTATGCTACCATAAGTATTCTCTTGGACAGCAAGTTCTTCAATAATGGTGCGGATGCGCTCATTATTAAGATTGTCCAACTGGTGGAATGTGCCAAAGGTAGCATATTCATCACCAATAGGGTTGGCTTTTTGCCAGCCACCATTGGCATAGGTAAAGAAATCTGCGCCTGGTGCGACAGACTTATCCATGTTAGAAATGTCTATTCCATGCGGACGCTCAGTTTTCTTTGTGCTCTGAGCTGTTGCAGTCAATGTGGCCATTGCTGTTAGTGCGATAATCATTGTTTTAATCTTCATAATATGGGTGTTTTTACTTGTTCTAATTCTTCGCTGGCACTCTCCCACTCTTCCATGGCTTTTTCCAATTGCACCGAAAGCGACTGATGCTTTTCTATCAGGCTGTAGTCGGAGGCACCCTCGGGTGTGGACATACGGTCTTCCAAAATCTTTATTGCGGCTTCGAGCTGCGATATGTTTTCTTCAGCTTCTGCCACTTGTTTCTCCAGCTTGTTTATCTTCTTGCGCAATTCCTTCTGCTGTTCATACGACAAGGCGCTGGCCGACACCTGACTAATGCTCGAGGCGTCGGTCTTAGACGTATTGGCTTTGGGCATTGTTCCAAGCTGATTGAGCGAAGAAATCTGCTTTTTCTGCAAGAAATCATAAATACCGCCAAGATGCTCACGCACCTTGCCACCACCAAACTCATAAACCTTGCTCACAAGACCGTCAAGGAAATCACGGTCGTGACTAACAACAATCACAGTGCCTTCAAAGTCGCGAATGGCATCTTTGAGTATATCCTTGGTGCGCATATCCAAGTGATTAGTGGGCTCATCGAGAATAAGGAAATTCACAGGCTCAAGCAACAGTTTGATCATAGCCAGACGGCTGCGCTCACCGCCGCTAAGAACCTTAACCTTCTTATCACTAGCCTCGCCACCAAACATAAAGGCGCCAAGAATATCGCGAATCTTAAGACGCACATCACCCACAGCCACACGGTCAATTGTTTCAAAGACAGTCAGCTCACCATCAAGCAATTGCGCCTGATTCTGAGCATAATAACCAATCTCAACATTATGGCCAAGTTTCAACGTTCCATCAAAAGGAATCTCACCCATAATGCACTTCACAAGCGTTGATTTGCCTTCGCCATTCTTACCAACAAAAGCCACCTTCTCGCCACGCTTTATAGTGAGATTGACCGCATTAAACACATTATGCTGGCCATATGTCTTTGCCACCTCATCACATATCACAGGATAATCACCACTGCGGCTGGGAGCATTAAACTTCAGGTGAAGACGACTCGTGTCAACCTCGTCTATCTCAATAGGCACAATCTTCTCCAGCTGTTTGAGGCGACTCTGCACCTGTATAGCCTTGGTGGCCTGATAACGGAATCGCTCAACAAAAGCCTTGATATCAGCAATTTCCTTTTGCTGATTTTCGTAGGCACGCAACTGCTGCTCGCGGCGCTCAGCGCGCAACTTGACATATTCGTCATATTTCACCTTGTAATCAACAACCTTGCCACAACTGATTTCTATTGTGCGCGAAGTCACATTGTTAATAAAAGCACGGTCATGGCTTACCAATATCACACTGCTCTTAGACTCTTTTTGCAAGAAATTCTCAAGCCAGCTGATACTCTCAATGTCAAGATGATTTGTGGGCTCATCAAGCAACAGCACATCGGGCTTCTGAAGCAAAATCTTGGCAAGCTCAATACGCATACGCCAACCACCGCTAAACTCAGAAGTGGGCCTGTTGAAATCGCTCTGCACAAATCCAAGACCAATCAGCGTTCGCTCCATGTCGGCACGATAACTCTGACCACCCTGCATCTGCAAACACTCCTGCAGATGAGTAGATCGCTCGATTAGACCAGCATAAGTATCACTCTCGTAATCAGTACGTTCAGCCAACTGCATATTAACGGCATCGAGTTCTGCCTGCATTTCGCTAAAATGGGCAAAGGCAGTCTCCGTCTCTTCTATCAGGGTGCGGCTGTCACTTAGCACCATCACCTGAGGCAGATAACCAACCGTGCATCCTTGTGGCAAGGCAACATTGCCAGCAGTAGGCTGTTGAATACCAGCCATAATCTTAAGCATGGTAGATTTGCCAGCGCCGTTCTTGCCTACCAGACAAACACGCTCCTTGTCATTTACCACAAACGAGGCATCCTCAAACAAGGGCTTAATACCAAATTCTACTTTTAATCCTTCTACAGAAATCACGTCTTCAATTATTTAACAAGGTGCAAAATTAACAAAAACTTTAGAGACACCAAAACATTTTCTTATCATACAATAATTTTTGTATGGCAAAACAATCTATGCAGATTGCCAAAGTTAACATAAAGGCTGCGACCATTTGATCGCAGCCTTTGATAATATACGCATACATCAGTTATTTTCTCTCTAATAATGCTTTCGAGTAAAACAAGATATAGCGTCGTTGTTTAGAACAATGTTTGCTGTTCTTCATCTTCGGGTTCTTCCTCATCAAAAATAGATTTACCCCAGAATTTATTTGAGCGTGCCTCGTCGTCAGTTGTTCCATCTACAGGAATGCTTGCGGCAATCATATTAGCCAACTGAATGCGAGTGGCAATAAGACTTGGAGTTAAATATTGCTTTCTCATTACTTCTTAATTGTTTTACCATTGATAATATAAATACCACTCTCAAGTCCCTGAAGTGCTGTGATAGACTCAACACCTTGACGTACAAGTTTTCCGTCAACACTATAAACATCAACCTTTGCATTGAGGTCAGCATCAGCACCAACAACGCCAGTAAGGTCATCGTTGATAGTGATGGTAAATGTGCCAGAACCTGCAATGCCGTCAATGTATGCGCGGAAAGCAGGAATGCTCGCATTAGCAGTAGCCTCAGCAAAGGCAGAGCCATCAGCTTTGAGGATGTACTTGCCGGTAGCAGAGCCCTTAGGAATCTTGACGTAAGTACCCTTAAGAGCACCGCTGGTAGATGGGGTGGCATTTGCGGCTACAGAACAATTGACATTAACCTGCAGAATGCTGAATGGACCATCAACCTTTGACTTATAGATGAATGGAGTGCCGGCAGGAATAGTCTCGCCTGCTTCTACGGCTGAGAATGCGATTGTAGCGTCCTTAACAACAGCATTGTTGAGAACCTCAAGACTAGCGTCAACTACATAATCAAATGGGAGAACTACAGAATACCAGCCTTCGGTATCGAGTGAGCCAGTCTTGAGATAAGTTGCATTCTTAGCTTCAAACGCCTTTGCAGGAACAAAGTCTTCCTTGTCCACGAGGATGAGGCTTGGACACTTACCCTGGGTCACGAGATTGATACCTTCGTTAGGATGAGCATAATCGTCGGCCATGTAGAACATTGTGTTGGTATTCTCAAATGGATTAGTCACCTGAGTTGGAACCATGTTTACATTCACTGTTGAAAGGTCAATAGAGCGAACCTTTGTCTTGTCGATACCTTCGAGAGCAGCGAGATAGCTTGCCTCGTCAAGGGTCTTATATGCTGTAAAGGTTGCAACACCATCGGTCACCTCTACCTCTACCATCAATTCATCAGCCTCAGCAGCCGAAACTTTGTGGAGGAACCACTGGTTGATGCCAAACGTCTTAGCTTCAGCAACTGTACCCCAGATACCAACCTTACCGCTTGCGCTGGAAGAACCATTGTGGCTGTTATTAAGACCGTATGGATATATGTTACCAACCCATGTCATAGTAAATTTACCATTACCATTTACTACAGGAGCAATTGACTGCGCATTAGTCGCTGTTTCGGAAGTTGCAAGATCACAACTGTAATTTCCACTACCTCTGTTGATATAGGTCTTGTCTGCAACATTATATGCAAACCAACCACCATCTGTTTCTGTGAGATAATAGAGTTCTTTTACATCTGTCTTATCGTAAGCCTTCCATTTAACAATGCCACCATCGTTATATAGAGCATTCTTATCTTCGTAGTTGTAAGGACCACCAGAATAACCAGAACCCTTACCAGCTGAAGTAATGAAGTAATAGCCCTCAGTGATAGGATTAATAGTAGTGAGCAATGCAGAAGCACCAAGCAAATTGTCGTAAGCTGCGAGCTTCTCCTCGTCAGTAGATGCAGATGATGCAGCATTAACTACTGCATTGTAAGCTGTAGCCTCAGCCTTTGCATAGAAGTTAGGATCGTCAGATGCAGGAATAGTCACAAATTGTGAAGCAAAAGCATCAAACTTAGCAAGCTTAAGAGTGTTTACAGTCTCTGCCGAGATTGGGCGAAGAGTATATGAAGCCTCTCCATGCATGCCTGTAGCATTATATCCCCAAACATAAGAAGGACCAGCTGAAGTACCACCAGGATTACCCTGTGGACAATATGTCCAGTTGTTAGCCTTGATTCTATATGAGCCTTCACCATCCAAGAAGAATGTCACAGGATAGTCAGGAGTAGCTGTGGCAGATGTTCTACCACAGAATTCAACTGCTGCGCCTGCATAAAGGCCATTGTCAACATTCTGAAGATACCAAGTGTCTGTACCAGCTTTCTTCGAAAGTTTAAACGCGTACTTCAAATCTGCAGTTTCAAGTTCACCCCACCATAATTCATTCTTTTCTGTATTAATATAGAGTGCCTTTTCAGACTTTCCGTTTGCAGCAATATTAGCATTATCACATACAATATAGTAATATCCTTCTGTGATAGGATTAACAGCTCCAACCAAAGCAAGCCAAGCGGTTTTCATTTCTTCGACAACCGCAAGTTTTGCATCAAGGTCTGTAGAAGAAGCCAGACCAATAGCCTTGTCAGCTGCATCTAACATCTCCTGTGCCTTAGTTGCATTATTAAGACCTGGAGCAGTACCCGTCTTCATAGCAGCAACCTTTGCCTTATAGTCATTTGCAGTAGCAACGAGGTCACCTACAAGAGTTTCCTGATAAGCTATGATTGTACTCTCATCGACAGGAATAAGGAACCACTGGTTCATACCGCCACTGGTAGCATCGCCGAGTGTACCCCAAATACTAAGATTTCCACTTGCATTGGTTGAACCATTGTGATTACCGGCTTGGGCATAGTAATACGAATTATTTGCGCCCTTCATACCAAACTTACCTGGTCTAATCCAATCAAAGTGCTGTGCTGTTGGCTCTACGACAGCAGGGATAGTAACATCACCGTATGAACTTGTACTAGAAGTTACACCCATATAGGTACCCTCTACAAGGTTCTGCACATTCCAATTGCTACCATTAGCAGTAAGTTTGAAAATAAGAGTATAGTCGTTTTGAGCATATGCTTTCCACTTAATGCGATTAGCGCTACCATCAGTATAAATAGCAGACTGGTATTCTGTATTGCGAACTTCTGTTCCATTAAATGGATAGCCAGGGCCCTTACCTGCGGTTACGATGTAATAGTAACCTTCGGTGATAGGAAGGGGCTGGCATGCGTTTCCAGCCTCAACTAATGCTTTCATAGCATTGTTGATAGTCGAAGCAGGAGATGTCGCTGTTACACTTGCGCAATTGTCAAGAGCAGTCTGAACCGCAGCATAGCTCGCTACAGAATAGAAACCAGGAGCATCTTTCACAGAGCTGCCCAGTGCAGACAATTCGGTGATTTTTGCTTGTAATTCATCAAAAGTATAATCTCTTTCGAGGTCACCAACAATAGTGTACCTAGAATCATTCCAGTTTGCTGCAGTGCTAAATTTAGAAACCATATCAGCATATACATGGATTGTAGCACCTTGCCAGAAGAAGGCATATCCTGCCAATGAAGGAACAGTCTTTGTCTTTACATAGATATTCTGCTTCTTCTGCTGGTCATAACAAACACCTTGTCCAATATTGGTTGTGCCAGCACCAAATGTTATACTTAGCAAGTTATGACAAGATGCAAAAGCTTCGTAATTTACATTAGTAACGGTATTCGGAATTTCCACTGATGCAAGACTCTGACAATGATCAAATGCATGAGTGCCTATTACCTGAAGCCCTTCAGAGAATGTTACCGAAGTAATAGTAGCATAACGGAATGCATTTTCAGCAATCTGCGTTACGTTGTAAGTACTTCCTCCCGACTCAATAGTCGCAGGAATAACAATGGCACCTGTGTAACTGTTGTCGCCTGCAGCAGCAGGAGCAGTTTCACCTGGATAGGTCACGATAGCATTTGCACCACTCAAGTTGTAGTAAACACCATTGACCTCCACATCGTATGCCCACGCTTGGGGGCATACGCACCAACCAAGCAGGACGAGGAAGGTGTAGAAAAGTAAATGTTTTTTCATTGTTTTGATTAGTTATTAAATAGTTGAAAAATTAGATTAAGCAATACAAATGCCACAAACCTGTTTGCGAGTAGCAAGCAAGTTTGTGGCATGTTTGTTTGCGGAGTCGTTTGAGCTAACGGCGCCGGTTTTATAGGAAATTGGAAATTTACAAAATGACCATAGGGGGGGGGTAATTTTTAAGAAAACAGAGACAGTGGCTTTGTTTTGAGCCACCCCCTCTGAATCTTTAAATATGATTTCCTCATTTGTCATTTCTGCACTGTCTTATGTTAAAACTCGTGCAAAAATATAAAATATTTTTAATCCAAGAAGAAATCGAGGTACAAAAACAAGTAATTTTCTATATAATTCCAAGAACTGTTGCAATTTCACATAAAAATCGCGGCACTACCTTATTA
>JAZUHM010000262.1:0-3287 GCA_045641725.1 Bacteroidaceae bacterium
CTTCTCGATTCCCAGGCTCTCGCCGATGGCATCGGCCGGATTGCACGTCTTGTTGATCTCCACAATCGCGCCCTGTGCATCTACAATCACCTTTACCTCCTCTTCTCCCAGCGGATGCTTGATGAGAGTTAGCAGATTGGCGTCGTCGGCAGCCAGCACCCGTTTGGCAATCTCGGGGTCGTAGAGCAGATCGCTGTCGAGCAGCAGGATTTCCTCGCCATCAGCCTCCGGACGGGCGGGCCACAGAGAATAGATGTTGTTGGTAGAATCATAGACCTCGTTGTAGATAAACTTGACATCGAGGTCTGGATATTGCTGGGCGACAAACTGCTCAATCTGCTCGCGCAAATAGCCCGTCACGATGACAAACTGGGTGATGCCCGCGCCAATCAATGCGTCGATAGAGCGCTGCAGCAAACTGCGCTCGCCAATCTTCAGCAAGCACTTGGGAGTATTTTCGGTAAGCGGGCGCAAACGCGAAGCCATACCCGCAGCAAGAATCACGGCCTTCATATTACCTTTATTATAAAGCGAATTTTCTAAAATTACAAGCGGAATTTCCCGGTTGCAAAGCAAGATTTCTCAATTGCCAAGCGGGATTACTCGGCATTTTCGAGGGCTACGCGCTTGATAGTGTCGCAAACCACCTGAATCTGCTCGGGGCGGCCAAGCGTAATGCGGAGACAATCTTCCAAGCCCGGGTCGCCCATGTATTTAATCTTGCAGTCCTGCGCCAGCATAGCCTTTTGCAAAGCCTCCTTGATGCGAACAGGATATTTAATCAGGATGAAATTGGCCACAGACTTGTAAACCTTGAATCCTGGCATGTTGCCCAATTCAGAATAAAAGAGCTGGCGATCCCACTCCATTTGGTCTGCCACCTTGCGGTAGTGGTCGTCGCTGTCAAGAGCGGCCAGCGCCACGCGCTCGCTGAATCGGTTGTAGCCAAGATACTTGTTGGCGTAAGAGAGATAGTCCTCATGGCCGGCGCCAATGAATCCAAAGCCCATACGCAGGCCCGGCAGGCCGTAGAACTTGGAGAGCGTGCGGCTGATGATGAGGTTGGAATATTTGCTCACGAGCGGAGCAATATAGCTGGTGTCCATACACATAAAAGATGCGTAGGCCTCGTCGATAAGCACGATTGTCTCAGACGGGATGTTCTCCATAATGCGGCCAATCTCGTCGCTAGTCAGGCTATTGCCGGTAGGATTGTTTGGCGAAGCGAGCAGCAGCATTCTCGGACGGATGCGATTTGTATATTCAATGACCTCCTCTACGTCATAAGCGAACGTGTCGCCCATTTCGTGGAGCGGATACATCTCCGTCTTGCCACCGCATTCGCCAGCCACGCGGTTATAATACCACCACGAGAATTCGGGAATCATGATCGTGTTATTGCTGCCGGTCATCAGGAAATAATGCACGGCAGTCTTGAGGATTTCCTCGCCGCCATACGCAAGCAGAACCTGCGACTCCGGGATACCGTAGATTTCCGACAACTTAACGGAAACCACGCTCTTCTTGCCCTCGTCGTAAATACGAGTGTAGAAGCAGAGTTCCTTGGGATCGAAAGTCTTAACAGCCTCGAGCACTTTCTCTGACGGCTCAAAATTAAACTCGTTTCTGTCTAAATAGTTCATTTCTGTTATTTTAATTTTTCTTTTTTCGCTTAAAGATTCGGCCAAAGCGCTTGCGGCGATACCAGTTGCGGTCGTGGCGCAGTTTTTGTGCCACTGCCTTTTGCGCAAAGGGCTCTACGTCCAGGCCGCGGGCTTCTGCATAAACGCGGGCCACATATTCAAACAGGTCGATGCGGCCTGTGAATCGCGTGAGGTTCTCTATGCATTCCTTAATAGGAATCTGCGCCCTGTCGGCGTAGAATGCCATGCGGTTGATGTCTATCACGGTGAAGTCATAGCCACCATCGGCGGCGGGAGAGTACAACACGTTGGTGTCGTTGAGATCGTGGTGGAACACACCTCGATTGTGGAGCGTGGCAGCATACTTTGCAAACGCCGAAGCAAGTTCTTTGTTCCAGTCGTCGCGGTCTGTCTGCCCCTCGATGCACGGTAGCGACGTCGCGCCGCAGATATAATATGCATCTTGCAGCCAAGGGCCGTTTTTAATCTCCACACAAGCCACCGGCACCGGGGTCTGCACGCCTCGCTCTACGAGCTGCATGCCGTTGAGGTAGGCTTTGCGAGCCTTGTGAGCGCGAAACAAATAGCCCAGAGCCTGGATAGCGTTGGGGCGCTTGAATCGCTTGACCACTATCACGCCGTCGGCCAGAGCCGGCTCGACAGCATAGGATTTTATCTTGTTGCGGCCGCCCCAAAGGAGGGTTCCGCCTTCAAGGAAAGCGGCCGGCAGTTTTTCTATATAGTCCTGCAGAGACTTTGACTCGGCGTAGCGCGGGTTTATCAGCACCTTTTTCATCCGAAGAGCCTCCATTTCAGTTCATACCACTTGCGGCCGATGGAATATCGCCACAGATTGCGCCAGTCGTTGCCCGACTTGCAGGGCTGAATGGTGACCTCCTGTTTGGGCAGCGCGGGGTCGAGTTTGTCGCACAGGCTGGCAATGTACTCAAACATGTTGTAGCGGTCGAGCATCAGCGTCTTGGCCTGAGCCAGAGCCTGCTGCGAGTGCTCAAACCTCTGCTCGGCGATTGCGCGGTCGATGATAGCGATGGCGCCCTCGGGGTCGAGAATGTCTATCGGCTCAAACGCCTCGCGGGGCACGTAGTCGGCCATATTGGTGCAGCCGTAATAGAACGGGAATGTCTCTGCCAGCAGACAGTCTGACATCTTTTCGGTCCAATAGTAGCTCTGCGAGGAATTTTCTATCACAATATGATATTTATACTGCGACAGCACGTCCCATTTGTCGTCGAAATCGCAAAAGCCTCTGCCGTAAACGTCCAGTTGGTCGCCGTAGTGCTCTTTTAGCTTCTTTACAAATCTCAGACGGTTGATGTGGCCTTGAGTAAAAGCCTTGTTGCTGCTGATGATTGAGAGGAGCTTTGGTTTTTGCGGCGTCGGCATAGACTTGAGCGTGTCGTAATCGAGCTGACAGTCGATCACACGGCCGTCGGGGGCCTCGCTGTAGCCGATAAACCAGGGCAGGATGGCAGGGCCGTAGATCACGCCGTCGTGGCGGGTCTGCTCCTGACAAGTGCACACCACACCAAACTGGTCGAGGTAGTTCTGCGGATAGATGAGCACGCTGCGCGGTTCGGTGGTCAGCAGTATAGTGTTTTGCGGAGCCACGCGACAGGTCTCTCC
>JAZUHM010000263.1:0-1895 GCA_045641725.1 Bacteroidaceae bacterium
GTGTGAGCAGAGCAGCTTGGCTTCCTTGTTGCTGACGGCCACACGAGTGCGGAAAACTGTCTCAATGGAGTGTCCGTCCATCAGTTTGCTGACAAAATCGGGGGTGGCTGAGTAGAGTGCCGTGCGATAGTAGTTCTGGCCGGCGCCGCCGTAGGCATTGACCAGCGAGGCCATGTTGCGCTCGTACTCTGCGTTGTAGCTAACCACAGGTGCGCCCACCTTAGTTATCTGCATCTGCATGGGCGAGATGTCGGTGGCGGTGCCGTCGGAGTTGAACACCACGTCGAGCATGTCGGCCTTGGGAGGCTGCACGCCCTTGTAGGCTGTCTGCAGATTTTGCAGCAGTGTGTTGTATTGCATTGCGCTCAGGCGGGGTCCGGCGGCGCCGTTCTTGGCAGCGGCCAGTGCTGTAGTGAAATTGCTGATGGCCTGATAGTTGCCCAATGCGCTGTAGTCGGTGGGGTCGGTCTCTACGAGGGTGATATATTCGTTGAGCTGGGTGAGCATCTGCTCGTCGCTGGCGCCTTCTTCCACGGCATACACATTCCAGGGGCAGAAACTGGGCGCGTTGGCGTTGGTGGGCGCATACATCCACACCATAGTATTGTTGCTGGCGGTAGGCGAGTTGCCGAGCTGGATGTTTTTGGCCGTGGCCTGGAAGCAGATGGAATTCTGGTCCCAGTTGGGCGAAGCGCCCGAGGCTGTCTTGGCCTCGGTGGTGTTGAGAAATACAAATTTGTAGGCGTTAGCCTGTTTGGTGGTCAGGCATCTCACATTGTTGATGCCCGAGTCGGTGGTAAAGCCCAGGTAGTATCCGCCCTTGACCATGCGCAGGTAATAGGTTGGCTTGGTGGTGTAGGTGGGGTCGTTGGTGCCGGTGGCCACTACCTCCCAGATGCACTCTTCGTTGAGGCCGGCCGAATAGATAAACGAGCTCTCGGCGTAGAGTGTCAGGTCGGGCTGTCCCTTGAGGTATTTTCCGGCGTTGGCCTTCATGGCGGCGGCTTCGATAATGATCTTGTCGCCGGCCTTGATGTCGGCAATGCCGATGCGCTGTCCGATAGAATAAAGATTGTCGGCCATGGCAGGGCTGGCTACCATGCACCAAACGAGCGCCACGGCCCGCATGCAGATTCTTAATGACTGTCTCATAATAAAAACTATAAGTCTATTTTTTCTTGTTCAGAGGTTTCGAAAAGTGTTGGTCGAAGTTAAAGTTGAGGTATTCTTTCATACCATCAAGGCCCTCGTGAAGTTTTACGCTCAGCGAGCGTGTTGCGATATTGTAGATGCTTGTGTAGGTGGTGTACCACACTGTGCAACCCGGTGTGTGCCAGTTGTCGCGGTTGTTGTAGTCGGCCACATTATAATCTACCACCTGCTGGTATCTCTTGTCCTTTAGAATTTCAGGGTGGTTATACATCTGCGGGGCTGTGAAATATTCGTTAGGATTTTCTGTCGCCCAGTATCCGGGTTGGTCGAGGGTCATGGTGTATGATTTGGTGTACCAGACTTTCTCCATCAGTCTTTGCATGCCGTTGGCGGTTTCGGGTGTGCTTGCGTAGTTGTCGCTCAAGAGGTCAAAGCGCTCATAGCCGATGCCGTGGTCTTGGATGATGCCGTCTTGCATGAGGTAGTTGTTGAAGTTGGTCATGATGGTAGCCAGCGACGGGGTGCTGACATTGTTGGTCTTTAAGAACACGGGCTGATTGTCAACAAACTCAAGCACGCAGCTGGTGTTTTTGTCGCAGATAAGCCAGTGGAATGCCTGGGTGGCTCCTGGGGTAGGGAAGTTGGTCATGATGGTAGCCAGCGACGGGGTGCTGACATTGTTGGTCTTTAAGAACACGGGCTGATTGTCAACAAACTCAAGCACGCAGCTGGTGTTTTTGTCG
>JAZUHM010000264.1:0-4386 GCA_045641725.1 Bacteroidaceae bacterium
ACCCCGGGCGTAGGTTTTGGCCCCAGCGGCGAAGGCTATGTACGCCTCACCGCATTCGGCCAGCGCGAAGACTGCCTCGAGGCAATGGAGCGCATCAAAAAACTGCAAGAGAACTAATCCCCCAGAAAACTAAAGACACTAAAAACCTCATAAACCTTATTTATATATTCCCAAAAGGCCCGGAAATCCCTGATCCCCAAACCTAAAACCCCTACCCTCAACAAAAACAATAACAAAAAAACAAAATAAAATTATGGCAAGACTAAGATTTAACGTAGTTGAAGAAGCTTTCAAGAAGAAGGCTATCGAAGTAAAAGCGCCAACAGAGCGCCCATCCGAGTACTTCGCAAAATATGTGTTCAACAAGGAAAAGATGTTCAAATATCTCCCATTGAAGACATACCAGAAGCTGTGTGACGTAATTGAGAACGGCACCCGCCTCGAACTCTCGGTGGCCGACGAAGTTGCAGCCGGCATGAAGAAATGGGCCACGGAACAAGGCGTCACCCACATCACACACTGGTTCCAGCCTCTGACCGAAGGCACTGCCGAGAAGCACGACGCTTTTATCGAGCACGACTACAAGGGCGGCATGATCGAGGAATTCAGCGGCAAGTCGCTCGTACAGCAGGAGCCTGACGCATCAAGCTTCCCTTCTGGCGGTATCCGCTCAACCTTCGAGGCTCGCGGCTATAGCGCATGGGACCCAGCTTCACCTGTGTTCGTAATCGGCGACACGCTGATGATTCCTACCGTATTTATCAGCTACACCGGCGAAGCCCTCGACTACAAGGCACCACTCAAGAAGGCCCTCGCTGCCGTGGACACCGCTGCTACCGCAGTCTGCAAGTACTTTGACGAAAACGTGACCAAAGTCACAGCCAACCTCGGCTGGGAACAGGAATATTTCCTCGTTGACGAAGGCCTCTACTCGGCTCGTCCCGACCTTCTCCTCACAGGCCGCACACTCGCCGGCCACGATTCTGCAAAGAACCAGCAGATGGAAGACCACTACTTCGGTGCTATTCCTGAGCGTGTGGCAGAATTCATGAAGGATCTCGAGATCCAGGCCCTCGAGCTCGGCATTCCTTGCAAGACTCGCCACAACGAGGTTGCGCCAAACCAGTTTGAGCTCGCCCCAATCTACGAAGAGTGCAACCTTGCCGTAGATCACAACATGCTTATCATGAGTCTCATGCGTAAAATTGCCCGCAAGCACGGCTTCCGCTGCCTGCTCCACGAAAAGCCATTCGCCGGCATCAACGGTTCGGGCAAGCACGCCAACTGGTCGCTCTCTACCAACACTGGCGCTGTGCTCCACGCTCCAGGCAAAACCCCTGAAGACAACCTCCGCTTCCTCACCTTTGCAGTGGAGACCCTGATGGGTGTTTACAAGCACAACGGTTTGCTTAAGGCGTCCATCATGAGCGCCACAAACCAGCACCGTCTCGGCGCCAACGAGGCACCTCCCGCAATCATTTCTTCGTTCCTTGGCAAGCAGATTTCGAGTGTGCTCGACAAGATTGAGAACTCTACCACCGAGGAGCTCGTTTCTATCAAGGGCGCACAGGCTTTGAGCCTCGACATTCCTCAGATTCCAGACCTCAAAATCGACAATACCGACCGCAACCGCACATCGCCATTCGCATTCACCGGCAACCGCTTTGAGTTCCGCGCCGTTGGCTCGCAGGCTAACTGTGCTGAGGCAATGACAGTGCTCAATACCGCTGTGGCAGAGGCACTTACCAGCTTCAAGATTCGTGTGGACGAGCTCATTGCTCAGGGCACCGACAAGATTAGTGCGATTATCAAGGTGCTCCGCGAGGACATCAAGACCTGCAAGCCCATCCGCTTCGAAGGCAACGGCTATTCTGACGAATGGAAGGCCGAAGCTGCTCAGCGCGGCCTCGACTGCGAGACTTCTTGCCCCGTGATCTTCGACCGCTACCTCGACCCAGAGAGCATCAAGATGTTTGAAGACATGAAGGTAATGACAGAATTTGAGCTCAAAGCGCGCAACGAAATCAAGTGGGACACATTTACCAAGAAAATCCAAATCGAAGCACGCACATTTGGCGACATGGCAATGAATCAAATCATCCCTGTAGCCACAAAATACCAGAGCGCGCTCATCGACAACGTGAGCAAAGTGGCCACCGCCTTCAGCCCTGAAGAGGCCAAGACCCTCACAGCCGACAATATGGACATCATCCGCAAGATTGGCAAGCACACAAGCTTCATCACTGAGAACGTAAATGCAATGATTGAGGCCCGCAAGGTAGCCAACGTGATTGAATCTGAGCGCGAAAAGGCTGTTCAGTATCACGACACCGTGCAGCCTTACCTCGACGCCATCCGCTATCACGTTGATAAGCTCGAGCTCATAGTAGAAGACGAACTCTGGGTATTGCCTAAGTATCGCGAGCTCCTGTTTATCAGATAAGAAACAGATTAGCCGACAATAATCTCTATAGTCGCGACAGGCGCCGCAGTTTGTGCGATTTCTATTGCCTCTATAGTCATTATAACCTTAAATTCTATACTTTAGCCCCCTCTGTTTGTCCCATTTGGGATAACGGAGGGGGTTATTAACAAACTTTAAGAGCATTCTGGCGGCCCAAACCAAAGATTATCGCTAACTTCGTAGGCAAATTTATAATCAACAAGTGTTTTCGCAACACTCACACACAACACTACTGCTATGAAGAACTACCGCATTTCAACTATCTGCGCTCTTTGCACCATATTGATCGGCGCACTGATGATTGTATTCTACGACAACGACAACGCCGCCAAAACCAACGCCACCGTGATGCTGATTATCTCCATCGGAGCGCTGTTTATCATCTCTGGCCTGGCCTCTATGATTGCCTATCTGCGCCTTCGCAGCCTGCGGAAAAAGCAGGCCGACAAGCAGGAGCTCACCACTGCCGCCGACGCCGCCGAGGCCAAGAAAAAGAAGTCGCTCATCGGGTTCTTCCCCGTGCTGGGCGTAGGCAGTTTTCTGTTTGGACTGATACTGGTAATCACCCCGTCGTCATTCATCACCATCCTGCTCTACATGCTCGGCGCATTTCTGATCCTTGCAGCGGCCATGCAGATATACACCTTTGTCAAACTGCGCAAGCTCTACACCATCAGCCCCGCCTCGCACATCCTGTCGGCAGTAATCATCATCTGCGGCATCATCGTAATCGCATTCAACTACAAGGGCCTCTACCCCGAAGCCACATCCATCATCTTTGGCGCCGCCAGCATACTCTACGGCATCTCGGAGATTGCATATCTCATCTGGTTTAGAGACAGCGGCAAAAAGGCCTCACAACTTACCGACGCCATCGAAGTAGGCGACGACGAGGCCATCGATGCTGAGATAATAGAATAAGGTACTACCCACTCGCGCACGAGAACCAGAACCGCATGCTTACCCTCACACTCGTACGACACGGCCAGACCACAGAAAACCTTGAAGGCATCCTGCAGGGACAGTCGCCCGGCCACCTCAACCCCACAGGCATAGAACAGGCACAGGCCCTGTGCGACACACTCAGCGCCAGCGACTACGACCTCATCCTGTGCAGCGACCTGCTGCGCACACGACTCACCGCACAGATCCTCAACGAGCAGATGCAACTGCCCATTGCCTACACACCACTGCTGCGAGAGCGCGACTGGGGAGAGTTTACCGGCCGACCAATCAAGACCATCACCATGCACCCGTCGGAGTTTCCACCCTCGATTGAGAATGCAGAGCAACTGGCCGACCGCGCAGAGCAATTCATAGCCCACATACTCGACCAATACGACGGACAACGCATACTGGCAGTGGGCCACGGCTATTTCAACAGGTGCATACAGGCCGTGATAGAACAACGAACCGTGCACGACACCCCGCGCTGGGAGAATACCGAGCTACGCACGTTTCAGATCTCCACCCAAACGCGACACCTCAAGGGCCCGACAGATTTTATTGTCAGCGAAAACTAACAACGCCCAACACTTTCACCACATAACACATCCCCCGCAATTATCTTCGGCATGATAATTGCGGGGACTTCATTTTTACATTGCCCCCGCACACCCGTACTTCAAGACACATCCCCACCGCTTGTTTTCGGAAGCATCTAAGCGCCTCTCAGCGCGAACAAAAAACAAGAAACTGCGCACTAATTTCAACCAAGTGCGCGCTAATTTTCGTTCACAGCGCTGTGAACGTTTGTTCACAGCGGTGTGAACGATTGTTCACAGCGCTATGAACGATTGTTCACAGCGCTGTGAACAGAAATTAGCACGCACTTAACCAAAATAACAACGAATTAAACCGCCGCCCACCCGCAGAAAAATCATCCCGCGCCCTTATACCAACGCACCCATTTGAGTCGTCTG
>JAZUHM010000265.1:0-2087 GCA_045641725.1 Bacteroidaceae bacterium
AGCCCGAGCCTTGCATAAAAAACATTCACTTGCGGACAAGCCCCCTTCGGGATTGCCCGACAATGATCTAATATTTTAATAATTCTGAACAAGACGGACAGAACGCCCGAAGAACCGATAGTCGTATTCGTTGTAGTACACGCTGGACTTGTCGAAGCACATGCCGTAGCCGTACTCGCCGTCGTAGTCCGGAGTGGCCGACCAATAGTAGCCGTGAGTCCCACCATTGAACAAGAGGCCCGTGCCGGAGCGTTCGCCCGCGGCAGGCAAGAACACCGCGCCGGCATCCTCCATGTCCGACCACGAAGATGCGTCATACACATTCGTGCTATAGCCATTATCAAAGCCAGCGATGAACGTCCCGCCGCTCCAATTGTCCGGCAGCAGCACCATCCCATGCACCCCGCACACCGTGGCAGCCCCGCGCTTGGCAGAAGCATCGGCTCTATACAGTATCACATAATACCACTCATATATGGTCAGCGTGCGCCACCCGCCAGCGATATGGTTCCCCCAGTTATCAAACGTTTGGTAGTCGCGGCTGTCGGGAGAAGTATTCGTCGGATTGCTCCCCGTCCCCCAGCCGAAACGTCCGCCGTAGTCATACTGGTGCGCCGTGAAAAAATATCCGCCGTTATAATCCAAGTTCCCCGGCGCAAAAAGCACCTTCTTAGTATCTGACACAGAAAAATAGTTGTCGCCCTTGCACTCACCCCACTCTATCGCCTTCCCCTCACTGACATTGGATACATTCACGCAAAACGACAGGTCGTGAGGATAGCGCAGAAAGTCATACAGCCGCGTCGCCCCATTGCCAACGCCCAAAGTGAGATTATACCATGCCATCACCTTATTAACACCTATCTCCAATGTCTTTTTCGCCCATTGGGCTTGAATCGCATTAAGTGCACTCTTGGAAATCATCTCTGTTCCTTTTGTTTGCACAAAGCCCCAAAGAGCTCGCCATGTGGCCATTGTAATTTCCTTTATCCCTGCCGTAGTGCAGCTGGCTATAGCATCCGTCACATAAGAAATCCCCATAATCACAAACTCATTCTTTTGATTACCCGTGAATGGCACTCCGATAATCCGCAGGCCGTCATTCACCATGCTGAGAACGAAGGTCGTCTTTGCACGGCCGCTCTCCCAGTTGGACAGCTTTATGCTGTTGTTGCCCATATTTAGCACAACATACACCTGCTCCCCATATTGAATATGATTATGATGCAAAATATTCTGATATACTATGCTGCCCAAGGTATAATCCTCTCGGCAGGGAATTACAAGCTCAGTAGAATTGCCATTTTCATAAGTCACCGTACCGTAATAGGTTGGCACAAGGCAGTAGTTGCTCAAACAAAGGCACCCATCAATCTTTTCCGCACGCAGCGGAGTATGGTCAACAAATGGCAGCGCATCCTCCACACCCTTTGCCTCAGCATCCGGGTCTTCGCCAAAGATATGCTGCATCACCGTGTCGAAAGCCGTCCGCATGGCAGTATTAGTCGTATCGAAGATGTCGCGTCCAGCACCTATCGCCGCTCCAACCTGCCGCTCCAGCTCAGCAAAAGCAGGGTCGGACACAACCGACTGCTCCAAAGCATCCAGCATACCGTCAGCATAGACAGCCAGCGCCGGGTTGCTCGTCACCATAGCCAAAGCCGTGCTGTGCACCGTCACCGACACAGGCCGCCCCTCGTACATCAATCCGCGATAAAGGCCCAAGACGTTTTCATTATCATCCAAAACCATGACCATCTGCGGACTGCTCGTATCCACGACCGACAGCGACGACGTATCCCCGCCGCAGGCAAAGCCACCAACAGACGACATCACCGTCAGGCCATCAGTAGAGACCCCTCCCAAATCCACTTCGCAAGGAACCTCCTTTATTGCAAAGCCCTCATCATCATCATTTCTAAATATCTGCCACCAGTCCTTCTCGCACCCCGCAAACAGCAGCGTAGCGACCATAACAAAAAAAGCAATCTTCTTCATAAAAATATGTATTTAAAATACTTACAACCAAATTAATAAGGATTAGCCTATCCCTTAACAACTGCAAAGATAACAAAAAAATCCCATAT
>JAZUHM010000266.1:0-6855 GCA_045641725.1 Bacteroidaceae bacterium
CGGTGGGCCCTGACGAAATCTATCACCATAATGCCAGACTTGGCCGGGGTAATAATGTATCTCGTGCCATAACCCATGTAATGACCCTGGGCGGGTTGTGATGCCATGGCCTCGGCAGCGGGTTGGGCATCGGCGGCTGCCTCTTTATCAAAAGAATCGTCTGCAAACAGGGTGGAATCTGCTTTCTTTGGCGCGTCGCTTGCACCTACGAGATTGTCAAAGTCATAGAGCGACTGCCAACCCTCGGTCTTAGCCTGGCGATAAGAGGGCATTGATGCGCCCGACTCAAACGGATTGTAGTCTGAGCTGCCCTGATAGCGCGGCTCGTGCGTCTGAATGTTGGGATTAAAGGCGGGTATCTCCATTTCGGGCGAGGCCTCAAAGTCTATCGTCGGCACTGCGTTGAATTTGCCCAGCGCATCCTTGACGGCCACAAGGATTATCTGCCAGATTGCGCGATCGTCCTCAAATTTGATTTCCGTCTTGGTAGGATGAATATTTACATCTATCTGCTGAGGATCTACCGTGAGCTGGAGAAAGAATGACACCTGTTTGTCGGCGGGTATCAGGCGCTCGTAGGCTGCCAGCACGGCCTTGTTAAAATATGGGTGGCGCATGTAGCGGCCGTTTACGAAGATAAACTGCTTGAACCCCTTGACCTTAGCGCTCTGCGGCGATGCGGCAAAGCCCTCTATCTTGACGAGATTGGTATCTACCGACACCGGCAGCAACTGCTTGTCAAACGCATTGCCAAACAAGGCAAGAATACGCTGCTTAAAGCTGCCCGCACGCAAATCCAGACTCAAGGTTTCGTCGCGATACAACTTAAACGACACGCCAGGATTGATCATCGCCACGCGCTCAAACTCCTGCATCACATTATTCATCTCGGTCACGTTGGACTTGAGAAACCTGCGGCGGGCCGGCACGTTATAAAAGAGGTTTCGCACCATGAAATTAGCGCCCACCGGACATGCCACCGGGTGCTGATCTACGCAGCGAGCGCCCTCGATAGTGATACTGATGCCCATATCGTCGGCCTGAGTGCGAGTGACAAGCTCCACCTGCGCCACGGCTGCAATTGAGGCCAAGGCCTCGCCGCGAAATCCCATGGTGCGGAGATTAAAGAGGTCGTCGGCCTTGGTAATCTTCGAGGTGGCGTGGCGCTCAAACGAGAGGCGCGCATCTGTCTCGGTCATGCCCTTGCCATTATCCACCACCTGGATGCAGGTCTTACCCGCATCGGTAAGCCACAGCTCCACATGGGTGGCGCCGGCGTCGATGGAATTCTCCAGCAACTCCTTCACCACAGACGACGGGCCGTGCACCACCTCGCCTGCGGCAATCTGATTGGCCACACTGTCGGGTAAAAGATGAATAATGTCAGACACTTAACTAAGATTTTAAGGGTGAGAAATAACGTTATCGATAAGAGAGTTTGCCTGCGGAAGTTATCTCTGCGGCAAAAGCTATTTGGAATTCTTCTTGAGCACCTGCAGAGGCACCTCGCGGCGCTTGGTCTTTTGCAAAACCTTGTCTTTGGATTTGCCACGCCACTCAAAGAGGTCGTACTTGTCCACGGGTCGGATATAATCAAACCACGCAAAGCTATCGAGATACATAATCTGCGGGGTGACAAAGATTATCGGATAGAACATGCCCTCAGACTCGGCCGTCCACACTTTGGAAATCTTCTTGTCCTTCATAAAAAGCTTGAGAAGACTGGTCTCGGCGTGGTTCATGGCGATTATCAGACTGTCAGCCGAGCTGTCGTCAAACTGAAAGTAATTGACATTCACATTCTGCATAGCCTTACACTCCTTGATTGCGCCGTTTTCAAAGTACATGCGCATCTCCACACTCGACACCTGGTTATAATGCACGGAATCCAGCTTCTCGCAAAGCAAAGCCTGGTTGATTACCTGCACACTGTCGATGGTGGAGTCGTTTGAAAAGGCATGAATCTCCTCGCCCACGATTTGGTGCTTGTCTTGCCACACGATAGGATTGCCGTAGAGAGAGAGTCGATGCTCGCGGGTGTTGAAAGATATGGAGTCTGCCACACTCTGCACATCGGTACGGTAAGTGCGGGCATGCTTAAAGCCATTAACCACACGATAGACGCTGTCAGTCTTGAGATTAAAGCTCCTGACCTCGATGGTATCGGCATGCATAAAGAGAGTATCGGGCTCAGAGAAATTCTTGACAAGCGCTCGGTCGTAGGCACGGCAATATGCAGTGCTGTCGCTGTAATAGCAGTAGTCGCCAGTCATGATTGTCTTGTTCTTATCGTCGTTGAACACAAAATTGCCAAAGCCCTCGGCCTCGCGATTCTGCTTGTCATAGACAATAGAGTCAGCCACAAGCTTGGTGCCCTTGTCGGTAATGACCGAGCGGTTGAGGAGCACGGCCTTGTTGGTGGCTGTATAGAAATGGCCGTTCTCAGTGTAGATTTTTGACGTGCCGCTGGTGATGTTAGAGGGGCCCTCGGTCCACGTTTCTTTAGACGCTACATTATAATATAATATATTAGTCTTCATGAAATAGTCCTTGTTCTCCAGATACACATTATTATAGAACGTGGCCAAACGGCTTGCGGCGTCGTATTCGCCCAAATCGGAGGTGAGAGTGCTGGAACCGTCCATCAGTTTGCCGCCCTCGTAGAAATATCCCTTGTTCTCAAAGCGATTATAGTCCATCGAGTCACTCACGAGTGTGGTATTGCGATGCTTGAGGGTAGCATTGCGAGTGGCGTGGGCCGTGCCGGTATTGCCCTCGTAGAAAAGGAAGTCGCACTTGAGCGAAAGGGTGTCGCCCTGGCGCATGCTGACATGATGAAAAGCCTTAAACGAATTATCCTCCTGATAGAAGTTGGCGCTGTCGCACTTCAAGATGACACCATCGTGGTAAAACTCCACATTACCTACAAATATCTGAACACCAGGCATCAAGGCTTCGTCGTAAGAGATTTGGTCGGCGTGGCGCACCACAATATCGCCTGCCTTGGGCTTGGCTTTGACAAACGAAACGGGGCCCGAAGTCATCGCCGAGAAACTTGCCGCCAAAGCCAACAGCACACAAAGGAGCAACACCTTGAGGCTCGTTGCTCCTTTACGGACATTATGCTTGCGACAATTCTTTTTCATGCAGCCACTACTTCAGCCAGTTGTACTTATATCCGGTTCGCTTCCAATCGTCCTTTATCTTGACGTAGGTAGTGCTGATCTTATTCTTGATCCAGTTTTCGATAATGTCCTCGCTGCGCTTGTTATCGACAATACCTTTGAGGAGTTGGAAGTCAGCAGTGATATCGGCCTTGTGCTCAGGGATGCGGTTCTTCAGTTTAATCACAGAGCAGACCATCAAGCCCTTGTTTCCCTGCATGCGGAAAGCATTGGACACCTCGCCAACCTGCATGTTCTCTACCTGCTTGGCAATAGACTGATAAGCATAGTGAAGCTCGGACATTGTGAAACGAGAAGTCTGCATACCAGTGGTCATATCCACTGTGGACATAAGGCCGTGGTTGTTGCGGGTATCGGTATCCTCGGAGTACATATAGACAGCCTGATCAAAGGTGATTTTGTTGTCTCTAATGAGAGTGGCAACACTGTCGAGAAGGGTCTGAGTCTTGCTCAATTCTTCTTCCGAAATCTCTGGACGACGGAGAATGTGGCGGCAATTGACCTTGTCGCCCTTACGCTCAATAAGCTGGATGATATGATATCCAAACTCGGTTCTCACGATCTTTGACACAGTCTTGGGGTCAGTAAGAGAGAATGCCACGTCGGCAAACTCCTTCACCCACTCTGCCCTGCCGGTGAATCCCAATTCGCCACCGACCTCAGCGCTGCCGTCTTGCGAATACATGCGAGCCAATGCGGCAAAGGAAGAGCCATTGTTGATGCGCTCGGCATAATCCATGAGCTCAGCCTTGACGCGGTCTATCTCCGTCTGCGGAATCATCGGCGTCTCAGTAATTATCTGTATCTCAACCTGTTCGGGCACCAGCGGCAGACTATCTTCGGGCACCAGTTTGAAATAACGGCGCACCTCGGCAGGAGTGGCGGTCTCGGTGCCGATAATATTTCTGCGCACCTGGTCTATCTTCTGCTGATCCACATACATCTTTGTGAGTTGGCGGCGAAGATCCTTGATGCTCTGTCGGCGATACATCTCGAGCGCTTCTTCCGAACCGACCTGCTGCACCAGTTCCTCAATCTTGCGATTGACATCGTCGGCCACATCAGACTCGCTCACCTCGATACTATCCAGCTCGGCCTGGTGCAAAAACAGTTTCTGCACAGCCAGCTGCTCGGGTATCACCGCATAGGGATCGCCTTCGACAGGAGCATTCTCATGCTCGAGCGACAAGCGCATAATCTCGACATCTGATTTAAGAATCGGCTCGTCGCCCACAATCCAAACAACCTCGTCGAGCACATTGTTCTGCGCTACTGACTGAATTGAGAACGCTGCCAACACTATCAGCAGGGCAAAAATATTTCTCATCTTGTTCATTTAATCCTAATTGTGCTTGTTTACAGTATTCAGCACCGTTTGGTCGATGCTTACCTTATATTTCTTACGCAAGTTGATAATCCAGTCTTTTTCCTGCTGGTCTTGGTAGTCTGACACCACTTGCGCCTTGACATCAATGTAGCTGGCCGGCTGTTTGAGCACTTTGCCAATAGCTCCATAGTATGGGAGCACCTTGTTGGGGCGAGGTTCCTGTCCGGTCTTGAACTTCAGGAAATCCACAACCTGATCGTCGCCTTGCTTATAGACACCAAAATGCACTTTTACGAACTTCATCGAGTCGGCAGGCAGTTGCTCCTTAAGCAGAGCGAGGCCTTCGTCAGACTGACAGCCCTTTAGGATTTTGCCAATCTTCTTGAGCATAGTCTTGCTGCGGGCTCTATAGACATAGCCGCGCATCTTGGGTTCCTGCCACTGATATTTGGATTTGTTTGCCTTGAAATATCGCTCCAGCCCGTCCTCGTCTGCGGCGGCAGCCTGCCAAACCATGCGGTTGCTGGCTTCATAGAGCAAGAGTCCGTCGTAATACTCGGCAATAAGATACTTGAAAGTTGGATTTTCCGCCTCTGCCTTGGCCTGAACCTTGAGCAGGATATCCTCGCGGGTCATCTGGCCACCAGCTTCGGCCACCATACGACTGACCATGCGCTCTGCGGCATCCTCTCGCAGCCCGTTGTTATTAAGTATCTCAAGCAATTCTGCCTTCTTTTCGGCATAAGGCTCCAACGGCTTGCGACCATGCATCAGGATAATGTGGTATCCGGCGGGCGAAAGCACTGGCTCGCTCATCTCGCCAGGCTTCAAAGCGTAGGCGGCATCGCGAAATTCTGGCACGAGCTGCGACGGACTAACCCAGGGCAGCATGCCTCCATCAGCGGCCGAGCCTCGGTCGTCGGAATACTGCTTGGCCAGACTCGCAAAATCGGCTCCGGCCTTAAGCACTGCATAGAGGGAGTCAATCTTGACCTTCTGCTCGTCAAGGAACGACTTGTTGGAGTTCTGCGGCACGTAGAGCAGGATATGCGACACCTGTATAAGGTCCTGGCCCGCCACACTCTCCTCGAGGGTGGCATAGACAGCGCGCGCCACTGAGTCGGCATAAATCGAGTCATAGACCTGCGACTTCAGCTGCACGTCGCGATATGTGCGATATTCCTTCTGAAACGACGATAGCGTGTCGAGCTTGGCATCGAGCGCGGCCTGCACCTTCAGGCGGTAGTTTATAAACAGGTCAACATAGTCCTTAATCTCGGCCTCCGTGACCGAAGCGGGCGAGTCGGCGTTCTTGTTGAGCGAGTATTCAAACTCTGAGCGTGTGACCTCGCGCCCGGCAATTGTCATAATCACCGGATCGCTGGCCTGCGCCCACAACTGAGCGAATGCCGACATCGTAATAAATGCAAGCAATACTATTCTCTTCATCTGCGCAATAGTGCTAAATGGGGGAAAAGCAGAAAAATGGTAGTTATCAGTCTGGGCGACTGTAGTTAGGAGCCTCGCTGGTGATAGTGATGTCGTGAGGATGGCTTTCGAGCACACCGGCATTGGTGATGCGGGTGAACTTGGCATTGTGCAGAGCTTCGATAGTAGGAGCGCCACAATAGCCCATGCCCGAGCGCAAACCGCCCACGAGCTGGTAGATTACTTCCTGCACGGTTCCCTTGTAAGGCACGCGACCTGCGATGCCTTCGGGCACAAGCTTCTTGGCCTCAACCACTCCGCTCTGGAAGTAGCGGTCCTTGCTACCATTCTCCATAGCTTCGAGCGAGCCCATGCCGCGATATGTCTTGAATTTACGACCGTTGAGGATGATGGTCTCGCCTGGAGACTCTTCGGTGCCGGCTACGAGCGAGCCGATCATCACGCAGTCACCACCTGCGGCAAGTGCCTTCACTACATCGCCGCTATAGCGCAAACCGCCGTCGGCAATCATTGGCACGCCAGTACCCTGAAGGGCCTGAGCCACATCGTAGATGGCAGAGAGCTGTGGCACACCCACACCTGCTACCACGCGGGTGGTACAGATTGAGCCCGGGCCAATACCTACCTTGATTGAATCGGCACCTGCCTCCACGAGCATCTTGGCTGCCTCGCCGGTAGCTACGTTGCCCACAACGATATCTACGCCGGTAAACTTAGCCTTGGCTTCCTTCACCTTGTCGATCACACCCTTTGAGTGGCCGTGGGCGGTGTCAATCACGATTGCATCGGCGCCTGCCTTGATGAGAGCTTCCATGCGCTCCAGTGTGTCGTTGGTAACACCCACACCGGCTGCCACACGCAGACGGCCCCTGCTATCCTTGCAAGCCATTGGCT